>JAPLOK010000449.1 GCA_026400775.1 Alphaproteobacteria bacterium
CAACCGCAACCCCGTGCTGCGCGCGGCGCGCCGCCTGGGCATTGCGGCGGTGGACCGCATCGGGCCGCTCAAGCGCGCCTTCGCCAGGCAGGCCATGGGCGGGTGAGCAAGAGTCCGATCCGATCTGGTTGACTGATACCAAGTCCCCCGAACTATGACTCAACAAGGGGATTCCCCGACGCGGGCGTGATCTGATTCAAGCTGGTGAGCATTGGAGCTTCACCATGGCCAGAGCCATCGCCCTTCGGTCCGACTTCAGCGGCGCGCAGCTTCGCGCCCTGGCTCGCCAGTTGGCCTGCTGCCGGTTTGATGGACAGAGAGTCTAGCCTGTTTCGGCCATCGCCTCGAACTCGATAGGGCTGAGCGGCCCGCCCATCTGCGCAGCAGCAGCAGCGCAAGCCCGACAGGTGCGATCCTCCTGTTGTGCATGGCTGACGCTTTATCTGTGCGGGGCTGTGGGCAGATCTGGTATTGGACGCGCCGCATGCCCGCCCAAGATGCCTAGCTCGGCAATAGTGCCTCGACCCTCCTTCAACCTGCCAAAGACCCGCCAATGACGCTAATGCGCCCCGGTCATCCGCCTTCGCCCCGCGGGCCGCGCTTTCCGCGCCTTGCGCGGCGCGTGCGTGACCTCCTGGATGAGCTCCGCCCTCCGGCTAGCCAGCACGGCGCAACGCCGCGGGCCGCCGTGCCGGGCGCCAATGACCTGCGCGTTGCGTCCTGGAACCTGCACAAATGCGTGGGCGCGGATCGGCGCTTCGACCCTGACCGCTCGGCCGCGGTGATTGCAGAGCTGGGCGCCGACATCGTTGCCCTGCAGGAGGTCGACAAGCGCTTCGGCCGTCGTACCGGCTTGCTGGACATGGCTGCAATAGAACATGCCTGTGGCTTGGTGCCGCTACGCGTCTCGGACGTGCCGAACGGCCATGGCTGGCATGGAAATGCGCTACTGGTCCGTCCCGGCACCTCAGCGCGGGTACGCCGCCTGCGCCTGCCCGGCGCCGAGCCGCGCGGCGCCGTACTGGCGGAACTCGACCTGCCCACCGGCCCTCTGCGGGTCATCGCGGCGCATCTCGGCCTGCTGCGAAGCAGCCGGAACCGCCAGGCGAGGGCCATCCTGGACGCCATCACCGCCGGCGAGCAGATGCCGACGCTGCTGCTCGGCGACCTCAATGAATGGCATCCCGGCGCGCAATCCTCCCTGCGCGCACTGGAGCCGCTGTTCGGCCGGCAACCTCCATCGCCGGCCAGCTTCCCGGCGGCGCTGCCCGTGCTCGCGCTCGACCGGATCCTGGGGTTGCCGCAGGGGTTGGTGGCGGATGTGGCGGCGCATGACAGCCCGCTCGCGCGCATCGCCTCGGACCATCTTCCGCTCACCGCCTGGGTGCAGATGCCCCAGGCGGAGCAGGCCCTGCCCCGCGCGGCATGAACGCGCGGGGCAGCCGCCAGATGCCCCTATCCGAAAACCCCACAGGCGGCACCTTCTCACCGCTTGAACACGGTTTGCGGGCAGAGCTTGCGCGGTTCCCTGCAGGCCAGGCGCAGCACGACGCCGTTGCCCTGGTGTCCGATGCTGCCGCCGCATTTGCCGTCCGCGCCGACAGTGCGCGCAGCGCGAGGCGGAGCCTCGACGTTCAGTACTACATGTGGCGCGGCGACGTGACCGGGCGGCTGCTTGCCCAGGAAGCGCTGCGCGCGGCGGATCGCGGCGTGTCGGTGCGGCTGCTGCTGGACGATGTCTATGCGCCGGGGCGTGAGCGCATGCTGGCGGCGCTCGACGGCCACCCGCACATCCAGGTCCGGCTGTTCAACGGGACGCGCTGGCGGATGTTCGGCCGGCTTGGCTTTCCCCTCGAACTGGCCTTCGGTGGCTGGCACCTGAACCGGCGCATGCACAACAAGGCCTGGATCGCCGATGGCTGCCTCGCGGTGGTGGGTGGGCGCAACCTCGGGGACGAGTATTTCGGCCTCGGCGCGGCAGGTACGGTCAGCTTCCGCGACCTCGACCTGGTGATCGCGGGGCGCGCCGCGGCGCAGGCGATCGTGGTGTTCAACCGCTACTGGGCCAGCCCGCTGGCCCGGCCCGCGGCCGAGGTCGCCGCGACGGCCGAATCCCAGGGTGGCCTGCCGGCGCTGCAGCGGGCGCTGGCCGATGCCCAAACCCTGCCGGGGGCGCAGGCGCTGCTTGCCCCGCTCTCCCGGCAGCCGCTGGAGCACATCCGCCAGGCCCTCACGCCGGTGCACACGGACGCCGTGCAGGTCGTGGCTGACCCGCCCGAGAAGGCGAAGCGCGGCCTCGGCGCCCGCAAGCGCGCCCGCGCCGCGGGCGGTATCGCCGCCGAGATCGCCGATGCGCTGCGCCTCGCGCAACGGGAGGTCCTGCTGATCTCGCCCTATTTCGTGCCCGGGCGGGCCGGCCTTGCCTTGCTGCGGGACCTTCGTGCGCGCGGCGTGCGTGTCGCGGTGGTAACGAACTCGCTCGCGGCCACCGATGTGGTGGCCGTGCATGGCGGCTACGCGAAGTATCGCCGGGCGCTGCTGGAAGCGGGCGTGGAGCTGTTCGAATTGAAGCCTCGGTCGCGCGACGAGCATGCGAGCCTGCTCGGCTCGCGCGGCGCGGCGCTGCACACCAAGGCCTTCGCGGTGGACGGCGTGCGCGCCTTTGTCGGCTCCTTCAACCTCGATCCGCGCTCAGCCGCGCTCAACACGGAGATGGGCGCCTTCGTGCAGCATGAGGCGGTGGCGCGGGACGTTGCGGCGGAGCACGCGCGGCTGGCCGATGCGGCGCTGAGCTGGCAGGTGGTCTGGCAGGATGCCGCGCTGCACTGGCGCGATGGGGATGCGGACGCGAAGGTCATGCTGCGGCAGGAGCCTTTTGCCGGGTGGTGGCGACGGGCGCTGGCCTGGGTGGTCCGGCGTCTGCCGCTTGAGGAGCAACTCTGAAGCTGCCCGCGCAACCTTGACGTCGGAACCGGCCGGGCCTCCTGCCCTGGCGTTTGATGTGCATCAGGGAGGGAACCGTCGGCGGCGCGCAGCCCGCTGTGAACAAGTGCCGAACCGGGCCCCCGCCAGAATTTGAAATTCCGCTTTGACAACACGCAGAAAACCAGCGCGGGCGTGGGGTCCCGATCGGCGCCGATCGGGACCCCACCTATTTGGCAATTTTTATCACATAAGCAAAAGGTTGCGGAATCCCGAGGAGGGGGGCCACTTCGGCGCTTATCCACACGCGATGCTCGTCGAGCTTCAGCAGATGAGCGCGGACCACTTCGCCACGGATCCCGAGGACGTCCTCTGGGGCAAGGCCGACACGCTGGAACACTGGAACAGCCGGCTCGCGAGCGTGACGGATTGCTACTTCAAGCGTAGCGAATTCGCCGAGTAGCGCACGGCACATCCTGAGGCAGCCGGTCGTGTCCCTGTTGGTGGTGTAGGAGCGACAGAGCACGGGGCGCGTAGCGAAGCCCCTGGCTGAGCGTAGCGGAGCGCCCCGTGCGGGCGGCCATCGCGGTGATCCTTGGTAGGGTCTGGG
>JAPLOK010000174.1 GCA_026400775.1 Alphaproteobacteria bacterium
CCACCCCATTGCATGGGAGGAGGCCATGGCGCGCATCACCGACGAATTCACCACCCGCGCCGCACGCCATGGCTCCGAGACCATCTGGCCCTATTACTTCGCCGGCACCATGGGCCTGGTGCAGCGTGACGGCATCCACCGCCTGCGCCACGCCATGCGGTATTCGCGGCAGCAGAACACCATCTGCACCTCCATCACCGAGGCCGGCTGGATGGCCGGCATGGGCATCTTCATGGGCCCCGATGCTCGGGAGATGGCGAAGTCCGACCTGATCGTGATGTGGGGCGGCAACCCCGTGAACACGCAAGTCAATGTGATGACCCACATCGCGCGGGCGCGGAAGGAACGCGGCGCCAAGCTGGTGGTGGTGGACCCCTACCGCACCGGCACCGCGCAGCAGGCCGACATGCACCTGGCCCTGCGCCCCGGCACCGATGCGGCGCTGGCCGTCGCTGTGCTGCACATCATGCTGCGCGACGGTTTCGCTGACCCCGAATACCTGGCCAGCCACACCGATTTCGGCCCCGATGTGCAGGCGCATCTGGCCAGCCGCACGCCGGAATGGGCGGCCGCGCTGACCGGGCTGACCACCGCGCAAATAGAAGCCTTCGCCGCCCTCTATGGCCGCACCGATCGCGCCTATATCCGCTGCGGCTATGGCTTTGCGCGCTCGCGCGGCGGCGCTGCCGCGCTGCATGCCGTGACCTGCCTGCCCAGCATCACCGGCAAGTGGCGGCACGAAGGCGGCGGCGCGTTGTGGAACCAGCGCGCCATCTATCACTGGGACAAGACGCTGATCGAAGGCCTGGATGTGCGTGACCCGACAACGCGCGTCATGGATATGTCCCGCATCGGCGCGGTGCTGACCGGCGACCCCGCGGAAATCCAAGGCGGCCCGCCGGTCACCGGCCTGTTCATCCAGAATGTGAACCCGGTGGATGTGGCGCCCAATTCCAACCTGGTCCGCCGCGGCTTCCTGCGCGAGGACCTGTTCACCGTGGTCCACGAACAGTTCATGACCGCGACCGCGCGGTACGCCGATATCGTGCTGCCGGCGACCATGTTCCTGGAACATGACGACCTCTACCAGGCCGGCGGGCATTCCCACATCCAGATCGGCCGCAAGCTGATCGAGGCACCGGGCGAATGCCGCTCCAACCACCAGGTCATCTGTGACCTGGCGCATCGCCTGGGCGCCAAGCACCCGGGCTTCGAGATGACCGAGATGGAGATGGTGGACGCCACGCTGCGCGCCTCCGGCTGGCCCGGCGCTGAGGAGGTGATCCAACAGCGCTGGATCGACGCGCAGCCCAGCTTCGCCGCCAGCCATTTCCTGGACGGCTTCGGCCACCCCGATCGCCGCTTCCGCTTCAAGCCCGATTGGGCCGGCATGGGCCGCCTGGGCGATCGCATGACGCCGATGCCCGACCACTACCACGGTATCGACAACGCGACCGACGCCCTGCCCTTCCGCCTGGTCACCGCGCCGGCGCGGCAATTCCTCAACACCTCCTTCACCGAGATGCCCACGGGCCGCAAACGCGAAGGCCGCCCCACCGCGATGATCCATGTGGCCGATGCCACGCGGCTGGGCGTGACGGAGGGCGGGCGTGTGCGCCTGTCCAATGCGCGCGGCGCGGTGACACTGCACGCGACCCTGGTCCAACAGGGTCAGCAGCCCGGCACCGTCATCGTCGAGAGCATCTGGCCGGGTGAGTATTTCGAGGGCGGCGTGGGCATCAATGCGCTCACCTCGGACGACCCGGCACCGCCCTTGGGGGGAGCCGTGTTCCACGACACGGCGGTGGCGATGGAGGCCGTGGCCTCCGCCCTTTCCCTGGCCGCTGAATAGACTGTAACCTCCCGGAAAACGGGAGGAACACAATGCATCGTCGCACGCTGCTGGCCACCGCCATGGCCGCCCCCTTGGCCACACCCGCCTTGGCACAAGGCTGGATCGCCGACCGGCCGATCCGCGTGATCGTCACCTTCCCGCCCGGCGGCACGGTGGACACGGTGGCGCGCCTGATCGTGCCGGCCATGAGCGAACGCCTGGGCCGCACCATGGTGGTGGAAAACCGCGGCGGCGCATCGGGTGCGATCGGCGCCGATGCGGTGGCGAAATCAGCACCCGACGGCCACACCATCGGTTTCGTGCTGTCCACGCATGCGGTGAACCCGGCGATGAACCCGCGCCTGCCCTTCGACACAGTGAATGACTTCGCACCGGTGGGCCTGGTCGGCGGCGCGCCGGTGCTGATGGCGGCGAACAACGCCTCGGCCTTCCGCAACTTGGCCGATGTGGTCGAGGCGGGGCGCCGGCGCGGCGCCGAACCCGCTTATGGCACCATCGGCAATGGCAGCACCGGCCACCTGACCTTCGCGCAGTTGCAGACGCTCTCGGGCGCCACCTTCCTGCACACGCCCTTCCGCGGCGGCGGGCCCGCGGTGCAGGCGGCACTGGCTGGCACCGTGCCGCTGGTGGTGGCAAGCACGGTCGTGGTGGGGCCGCAGGTGGCCAGCGGCAATCTGCGGGGCATATGCGTCTCGGGGGCGCGGCGGAGTGCGGCGCATCCGGATGTGCCGACCATCGCCGAACAGGGCTTCCCCGGCTTCGCGGCCGATAGTTGGGTGGGCGTGCTGGCGCCCGCGCGCACGCCCGCACCCATCGTCGAACGCCTGAACGCGGAGATGAATGCGGTGATCGCCACCCCCGAGATGCGCGCGCGCTTCGACACGCTGGGCATGACGCCGGATGCGCAGACGCCGGCGCAATTCGG
>JAPLOK010000246.1 GCA_026400775.1 Alphaproteobacteria bacterium
CCATGAAGCCCGGGCTTTCGGCCAGCGCCGCCCCCGGCGCATTGACCACGGTCAACCGCGCATGGCGGGCGGCATCGAGCAGACCGGGCACGCCGGCGGCGGCATCGGCGCCAGGGAATTCGAGCGGGTCCAGCGCATCGGGCTCGACGCGCGAGACCAGCACATCGACCGGCTGCAACCCCGAGAGCGTCTTGAGGAACAGCGCGCCGCCGCGCACCGTGAGGTCCCCGGGTTCGACCAGGGCGGCGTTGATCTCGCGCGAGAGCACGACATCCTCGAACCAATGCGGGCTGGAATGGCCGGGCGTCAGCAAGGCGATGGCAGGCACCCCGCCGCCCGGCCCCAGCCGCTGCAAGGCATCCTGCCAGAGATCAATGAAGGTCAAGAGGCTGCGCGGCTTCACCGCGCGGAACGCCTCGGGCATGGCCTGGCCCATCAGCCGTCGGTTTTCCTGCGCGACGCCAAGACCCGAGACCAGCCCGGTGCGATCAGTGGCCACACGCCAGATGCCGTCGGCGCAGCGGATCAGTTCGGCGGAATAGAGGTGGAGCAGCGGGCGGCGCGGCGGGTTCAGGCCGTGGCGAAGCGGGCGCAGGAAGGTCGGGTTGCCATGCACCAGGACCGGCGGGACCAGCCCCTCGCGCAGCACATTCTGCGGGCCGTAAAGGTCGGCCAGCAACGCCTCCATCAGGCGCGCGCGTTGGGCGAGTCCGGCTTCCAGGGCTGCGAATTCCTGCGCGACGATGGGCAGCGGCACGGGGTCGCAGCGCCAGGAGGCGGCGGCGCGGCCGCCAGGCAGCATGGAGGCCGCGCCGTCTTCCTCAGCGGCGCGTTCCAGCCGCTGCGCACGCTGCTCAAGCTGAGGCTGCCCCAGCCCGCCGATCGCACCAATCAGGCTCCGCCAATGCGGCCTGATCTGCCGCCCACCATCGACCATCTCATCAAGCATGCGTGGCGCCTGGCTGGGTTGCATGGGGCCTGACTCTGGCAGAAGGCGATGGCTGTTTCCCAGCCCCCCTCGCCGAGATGCCCAAGGCCCGCGGGTCCCTCATGCGCGCCTTGCCGGTTTGGGGAGAGGGCATCACCCGCGCAACGGGTCCGGCAAGCGCCTCCTGCCCTCTCCCCAAACCGGCAAAACCCGGGGTCCAGGGGCCTTTCGGCCCTTGGCGGGAGGGGGTCTGGGCGAGGCCAGCGCCCTCCCCCAGGACCACCTGCCACACCGCCCGCCTACCCATGCGCGCGGAGGTCGAAGGTGATCGGGTGTTCGGGGTGCATGCGGCCTTGGTGTGGGCTGAATTGGCCTGGGGTGTGTCCGATGGCGAAGAAGCGTGAGCGGCGGCGGGCTTCGGCTTCGTTGGCGTTGACCGGGAAGGTGTCGTAGCTGCGGCCGCCGGGGTGGGAGACGTGGTGTGTCATGCCGCCCAGGCTGCGGCCGGTCCAGTTGTCGTAGAGGTCGAGTACGAGCGGGGTCTGCGCCTTGATCGTCGGGTGCAGGGCCGAATAGGGCGACCACGCCTTGAAGCGGATGCCGGCGATGAATTCGCCCGCGGTTTCGGTGGGTGTCAACGGCACGGTGAAGCCGTTGCACAGCAGGTCGAAGCGGTCGGGCGTGTGGTTGCGCAGCTTCACCTGCACACGTTCGGTGCTGCTGTCCACGTAGCGTGCGGTGCCGCCGGCGGCCTGTTCCTCGCCCAGCACGTGCCAGGGTTCGAGGGCATGGCGCAGTTCGAGATGGGTGCCCGAGACGGTGGTCTCGCCGATCAGCGGGAAGCGGAATTCGCCATGGGGCGCGAACCAGGCGGGGTCCAGGCGGAAGCCGAATTGCGCCAAGTCGTCCAGCGCGTCGTGGAAATCGGCCATGCAGAAATGCGGCAGCATGAACTGGTCGTGCAGGCGGGTGCCCCAGCGGATCAGGCGGCGGCGATAGGGGTGTTCCCAGAAGCTCGCCGCCATGGCGCGCATCAGCAGCATTTGCGCGGCTGACATCTCGGCATGCGGCGGCATTTCGAAGGCGCGGAATTCCACCAGGCCGCGCCGGCCGCCACCGCCATCGGGGTTGTAGAGCTTGTCGATGCAGAATTCGGTGCGGTGGGTGTTACCGGTCATGTCGGCCAGCAGGTTGCGGAAGATGCGGTCCACTAGCCAGGGCGGCGTCGGCGCGTTGCGCTCGGATTGCGCGAAGGCGATGTCGAGTTCCTTCAGGCTGTCCTGGCGAGCCTCATCGATGCGCGGGTGCTGGCTGGTCGGGCCAATGAAGAGCCCTGAGAACAGGTAGGACAGCGAGGGGTGATTCTGCCCGAAGCCGAGCAGGGATTTCAGCAGGTCAGGCCGGCGCAGGAAGGGGCTGTCGGCGGGCGTGGTGCCGCCCATGACCACATGGTTGCCGCCGCCGGTGCCGACATGACGGCCATCGAGCATGAATTTCTCGGCCGTCAGCCCGACCTGGCGGGCTTCTTCGTAGAGTTGCGTGGTGCGGGTGGTGATGTCGGACCAGCTATGGGCGGGGTGGATGTTCACCTCGATCACGCCGGGGTCGGGGGTGACGGAGAAATGCGGGATGCGAGGGTCTTCGGGCGGCAGATAGCCTTCCAGGAACACCTTGTGGCCCTGTTCGGCGGCGGTGCCTTCGATCGCGGCGATCAGGTCCAGCCAGTCCTCGGCGGCAAACAGGGGCGGCATGAAGACATGGATCATGCCCCCGCGCGGCTCGACGCAGAGCGCGGTGCGGACCAGCGCGGGGTCGGGGTTGGTGTCGGCTTCGGGCTGTGGGCGGAAGCCGTTGATGTCGCGGCCCTGCATATCGGTCAGCGCGCGGCGCAGCGCGAGCTGGCGGCGGGCGGCGATGTTCTCGGCGTCCGGCTTGGTGGCGGAGCGCAGGCCGGCGAGTTCGCTGTCACTGGGCAGGGTTGTCTGCGGGATGAAGGGATCGGCCTCGTGGTCCGCTTCCAGCGCCAGCAGTTCCGGGTCCATCCAGGGCAGTGACGCCAAAGGCAGGCGCAGGCCCATCGGGCTGTCGCCGGGCAGCAGGAACATCACATCATCGCGGAAGAACCAGCGGCCGGTCTGCCAGCGGCGCTCGCCATCCTGCACGACGCGGCGGATGGGCAGCACGCTGCCGGTGGGGCTGGCCAGGCCCCCGCGGAACAGGCGCGTCAGGCGCGCGCGTTCCAAGGGGTCGCGCAGCTTGCTGTCCTCGACCACGACATTGGCCGGCAGGCGGTGTTCCTTCCACAGGTAGTAGTGGGTGTCCTCATGGCCGGGGCGGACCATGGCGGGGTCCACCTGCAGGCGTTCAGCCAGCGAGGCCGCGAAGGCGGCGGCATCGGCCGGGGTGGCGGTATCGCGGTCATCATCGCTGGCCAGCAGCGAGGGGTCGTTCCAGACCGGCACGCCGTCCTCGCGCCAATGGCAATACAGCGCGAAACGCGGCAGCGGCTCCCCCGGGTATTGCTTGCCCATTGCGTATTGCAGGGCCGCACCGGGCGCCCAGAGCGGGGCGAGGCGGCGGATCAGCCGGCCGGCATAGGCGCGTTTGGTCGGGCCCATCGCGGCGGTGTTCCATTCCGCCGCGTCGCGGTCGGTATCGGCGACGAAGGTGGGCTCGCCGCCCATGGTGAGCCGCACATCGGAGGCGGCAAGGCTGCGATCCACCTGACGGCCCAGCGCCTCGATCGCGCGCCATTGGCCCGGCGTATAGGGCTTGGTGACGCGCGGGGTTTCCAGGATGCGGGTGACCCGCATCTCGAAGCCGAATTCCACCTTAGCCTTCTCGACCAGGCCGGAGATGGGGGCGGCGGATTGCGGCTCGGGTGTCGCGGCGAGCGGGATATGGCCCTCACCGGTCAGCAGGCCGGAGGTGGCGTCGAGGCCCACCCAGCCGGCGCCGGGCAGATAGACCTCGGCCCAGGCGTGCAGATCGGTGAAATCGGCGGTGGGGCCGTGGGCGCCGGTGACCGGCTTCTGGTCGGCGACCAGCTGGATCAGGTAGCCGGAGACGAACCGCGCGGCCAGGCCCAATTGGCGCATGAGTTGCACCAGCACCCAGGCGGAATCGCGGCAGGAACCCTTGGCGTGGCCCAGCGTTTCCTCGGGCGACCAGACGCCGGGCTCCATGCGCACGATATAGGCGATCCGGTTCTGCACGCGCTGGTTGATGTCCACCAGGAAATCCACAGTACGGATGTCATCGCGCGGGATCTCGGCGAGAAGCGCCTTCAGCAGCGGCCCGGCTGGGGCTGCCTTGCGGAAGGGGGCGAGTTCCTCGTCCAGGACATGGTCGTACTCGAAGGGCCAGGTCTCTGCATCGGGTTCGAGGAAGAAATCGAAGGGGTTCTGCGTCGCCATATCGGCCAGCAGATCGACCGTGACCTCGAACTTCGAGACCTTCTCGGGGAACATGACACGGGCCTGGAAATTGCCCTGCGGGTCCTGCTGCCAGTTCAGGAAATGCCCCTTGGGGGAGATGGTGAGTGAATAGGACAGCACCGGCGTGCGCGCATGCGGCGCCGGCCGCAGGCGGATGACCTGCGGGCCGAGCGAGACAGGCTTTTCATAGCTGTAGGACGTCGTGTGGCGAAGGGCGACGTGGATGGGCATGGGATGCGGTCCGGAACTGAGGGGATGGGCTATAGCTTGGAGCGTTGGCGCATGGGAGGCCAGATGCATCTTGTGACGCGGCCGGCTTTGGTCTGCACTGCGCCAATGCCACGCATCGCAGACCTTGCCTTGACCCACCTCGTCGCCATCATGCTGGAGCGGGTCGGCGCGCCCGCCGCCATCGCCCGCCAGGTCGCGACCGACCTGGTGGAAGCCAATCTGCAAGGCCATGACAGCCACGGCGTGCAACTGGTGCCGCGCTATGTCGAGAACACCGAGAAGGGGCTGATCAACCCCGCCGCCGCCGCGCAGCAGGTGGGCGGGGCGGGTGCCATGGCGATCTTCGATGGCGGCATGGGCTATGGCCAGGTGACCGGCCGGCAGGCCACCGCCTGGGCGACGGAGACCGCCACCGCGCAAGGCATGGCCATGTTCGGCCTGCGCAACACGCATCACCTCGGCCGCATCGGCGCCTATGCGGAACAGGCGGCGGCGGCAGGGCTGATTTCCATGTTCTTCGTCAACGCCGTCTCCGGCCCGCCGATGGTCGCACCCCATGGCGGCATGGATGGGCGCATGGGCACCAACCCGGTCTGCATCGGCATCCCGAAAGAGCCCGCGCCGATCATCCTGGACTTTGCCACCAGCGCCATCGCCGTGGGCAAGGTGAAGGTCGCCTTCAATGCCGGGCGCGAGGTTCCCGCTGGCTCGCTGATCACGCATCTGGGCGAGCCCAGCACCGACCCCGCGGTGATGTTCGGCCAGGGCGAGCGCGGCGCGCTCGTCTCCTTCGGCGGGCACAAGGGCTATGGGCTGGCGCTGGTCTGCGAGATTTTGGCCGGCGCGCTCACCGGCGGCGGCACCAACCAGCCCGAGACGCCCAAGGATCGCGGCATCGTCAATGGCATGATGGGGCTGGTGTTCGACCCCGCACGGCTCGCCGACAACATGGCCTTCGCGCATGAGGTGCAGGCGGTGTGCGAGCATGTACAGGCCAGCGCCTTTGGCCATGTGCTGCTGCCCGGCGACCCGGAGCGGCGGGCCAAGCACCGGCGGAGCTCGGATGGGATTCCGCTGGATGAGGTGACCTGGGGTGATCTCTCGGCGGCGGCGACGCGGATCGGCGTGGATGAGGCCACGATCCGCGCGGCG
>JAPLOK010000377.1 GCA_026400775.1 Alphaproteobacteria bacterium
ACCGCCATGGCCGGATCCTCCTGGGTATATTTCTTCGTGAGCTGTTCGGCGCGCATCAGCACGTGCCCGCCCATCAGCGAAATCGTCATGCGGCCTGTCATGCGTTGGGCTTCGGTATTCTCCGGATAGGCCTCGGCCACCTGGCGCCAGGCCCGCAGCCCCTCGTTCGCTGCGGAGCGCTGCTCCTCGCTCCGCGGAAACCGGATCGGGTTGGCGCGCGCCTGTGCGATGCGCCGCCTGGCGTTGGCGATCATCGCCTGGTTGGCCGGGCGCTCCGCATAGGCGAGGTCCCTCGCCTCGCGCCCGGGCCGGGGATGGTCGGCCGCCTGCACGATCGCCTTGTCGCGCGCGCCATAGCGTTGTGAGGAGGCGCGCTCCATCGCCCCCGTCGCCGCGATCGCCAGCCCCTGCGCCTGGGCTGCTTGCGCCCAGCCCTGCCGCCACCCCGCGAAGGTCTGGCGGTTGGGGTGCAGTTTCTCGCCCGTGGCGGAGCGCAGCGCGACGATGGCGTGGGCATGGATGTGCCCGTGACCAACATTGCTCTGGGCCCGGTCCGTATGCACCGCGAACATGTATTGTCGATCAGCGAACTCCTCCGCCAGCCACGCCCTTGCCGCCGCCGTGAAGCGCTCCGGGTCGGCATCGGCTTTGGCGGAGATCACGAGGTGCATGGTGTCGCGGGGGGTCTGCGAGCGCAGCTCCTGTTTCCAGGCGAGCGCGGTTGAACGAGCATCCGAAGCGTTGGCGACTTCCCCTCCATCCGAGCGCTGCAGTCGCCCCTGCCCGGCCACGCGGTTCAGCCGCTGCGTCAGCCCGTCAACGCCATGCGCCGGCAAGCCCGGCTCCAGCGACAGCGCATGCGGCGCCACGCCGGTCGCTTCTGTCCGCGCCGCCATCGCGGCATGGCTTTTGGCGTCGAAACGGCGAACGGAGAACCCGTCGCCCTCCTGGCCGACCCGCTGCTCGACCATGCGGAAGCGCTCGGCCCTGGCGTCGGGGCCGCGGCCGGCCAACACCAGCACGGCGCGCGCCTCGATCGAGCCGTCCTGCAGAACAGCGATGCGGTGCGCATAAAGATGGCCAGCGAAGACAGCCGCCACCGTCTGCTCGAGATGCTTGCGGTTGGCGGCGCTGTCGGCCAAACCGGCCACCGCGACCCGCACCGCGACCGCGTCCTGGCTCGGCGCGCGCTGCTCGAAGCGCTCGGCCCAGCGCTGGAGCTCGGCGGTCACGGCCTCCGGGGTCCTCAGCAACTGCCCGTCCTGGGTCTCGAGCGGGACCTCCTTGCGCTGGACATAATGGGCGGTCGCGGTGGCGCGCTTTGCACCGCTGGCGAAGGAGACAAGCTTCACCACGGCTGGCGCATGGCCACGCGCGATCAGCGAGGCGGAGCCCCCACCGGGTCCCGAGCGGCCACCTTGCGAAACCGGCGCACTAAAGCCCCCTGGCCCGCCGCCGGGGCTGCGCCCGACCGGCGCCCGCGCCCAGTCCTCCTCGAACAGACGGGCGCCGCCGCTGCCGCCGACACGTCCTCCGCCGCGCGCCTTGACCGGCTCATCGAGACCAAGGCCAGAGGCGCGCGACGCCGCATGTCCCCTTCCCCCGCCGCGTCGCCCGTTGCCGCCAGTTCCGCTGCCGCCACCAAGCCCGAACGCCTGAGGCGCCGAGACGCGCGCCTGCGCCGCGGCCGCTTCGTTGCGCGCCGCCTCGCCGAACAGGTCCTCGAGCTCGCGCGCGTCGAGGTTCATGCGGCTGTCATTTCTCGGAGCTGCGCCGCCCGCCGCAGCCGCGCGCCATGGCCGAGCGTCATCGCGGTCAGCTCCCGGTCGAGCGCGCTCAGGCGCTCATGCAGGATGATGAGGACGGGCTTCAGCGCGGCGAGCCCGTCATCCGGTCCATCACCGATGGCGACCCGCAGGGCGCCGAGCTGACGACTTGCTGTCCGGAGATCCGCGCTGATCTGAGCCAGCGCGACAAGCCCCTCGCGCGACAGGGCCGGCCCGGCATCGAGGCTCGCCCTCAGCAGCGTCATGATCAGCGCCGGGGGCTCCAGCCCGAAGGCGAGGCAGGCCGCCTGCAGCAAGGTCTGGTCGGCCAATGCGAGATCGACCCGCACCCGCTGCTTCGGCCGAACCGCTGCCTGGCTCGATCGTCTCATTGCCACTGTGCTCGCCCCGCTCACCGCCATGCCGGCCACCCTGCTCCTCGTCGCCGACCGCTTTTGCCGATGGTCCTCGGTCAGCGTCCCTGACGACAAACAACGCGTTGTCCTCGTCAGCGTCCGGCGCGGCTTGGCCGCGCCTTGCGCTCCGGGAACCGCGCCAGCGCAGTTCCGGGGTGCTCCCGCAGTTTGGCCCGCGAACTGCTATCTTGTCAAATGATAAAATACTATATCGAATATAAATCCGATAAGCCTTGCTGCTCCTCCGCTGTCGGCTCACCGGGCTTGTGCAATAATCCCAGCATGCGGCTTGGCCGGCGACAGGTGTGGGCCGCCAGCGACCATGTGTCGGTCGATCGTTGAGTGTTGCTGTGGCTCAGCCGGTCCAGACCGGGATGCCCATCTGGAGACGTCGACGAAGCGGCGCGGTCAAGGCAACGGCGTGACTTTCACACGCCATTGTCCGTCCGCGCCTGGCGCAATGCACAGTTCCTGATTGATGAGATTGTTGACGGTCGCAACGAGATGAAGCGCTGCGCCCCTGGCTGCTTTCTGCACATCACGTCCAGCATCAACGCCGATCAGGAACACAAACCAGCGTGCAGTTCGACGCGACGCGCATAGCGCCGCCGGAATTCCTCGACATTGTTGGTAACGAGGATCCAGTCATCGCGCCGCACGATGTCAAGCAGCGTCCAGTCCTTGGCGTCAAGCAGGCCGAGATCACGCACCGCCATGGCTTCCCAGCCGCGCT
>JAPLOK010000062.1 GCA_026400775.1 Alphaproteobacteria bacterium
ATGTGGTGAAGATCGAAATGCCCGAGGGCCTGGACCAGGGCGACCCCATGGGCGGCCCGCGCCAAGGGCCGGATTTTCAGAACCTGCACCGCAACAAGCGCGGCCTGACGCTGAACCTGAAATCGCCCGAGGGCGTGGCCATCATGAAGCGGCTGGCCGCGCAGACCGACATCGTGGTGGAGAACTACCGCCCCGATGTGAAGACGCGGCTGGGCATCGACTACGCCGCGCTGTCCGCGATCAACCCGCGCATCATCTATGCCAGCATTTCCGGCTTCGGCCAGGACGGCCCCTATGTGGATCGGCCTGGCTTCGACCAGATCGCGCAGGGCATGGGCGGGCTGATGTCCATCACCGGCGAACCTGGCAAGGGGCCGATGCGCGTGGGCATTCCGGTGGCCGATCTCTGCGCCGGCATCTTCGCGGCCATGGGCATCCTGACCGCGCTGATGGAGCGCGCGAAATCCGGCCAGGGCCAATGGGTGCAGTCCAGCCTGTTGCAGGCTCAGGCCTTCATGCTGGACTTCCAGGCGGCGCGTTGGCTGATGGCCGGCGAAATCCCGAAGCAGGCCGGCAATGACCACCCCACAAGCATCCCCACCGGCGTCTTCCCCACCAGTGACGGGCACATCAACATTGCGGCCAGCGGCAACGCCATCTGGTCGCGCTGCGCCAAGGCGCTGGGGCATCCGGAATGGCTGGAGGATGAGCGCTTCAAGACCGGGTCCTCGCGCAGCGAACACCGCCACGCGCTGAACGCGCTGATCGGTGGCGCCACCGCCACCAACACCAGCGCGCATTGGGTGGAGGCGCTGAACGCCGCCGGCGTGCCGGCGGGCCCCATCAACAATATCCGCGAGACCTTCGAGGACCCGCAGGCGAAGCATCTCGGCCTCGCCGCGTCGCTGGATGGCGTGCAGTACGTTGCACAGCCCTTCACGCTGTCGCGCACGCCCAGCCGCATCGCGTCGCACCCGCCGGCGATCGGCGAGCACAGCGATGCGATCCTGGCCGAGGCCGGCTACACGCCCGCCGAGATCGCGGATTTTCGCGCGCGGCAGATCGTGTGACGGCCCGCGCGACGCGAAGCCTGGTGCTTGGCCTTCCGGTCACGCCAGGCATCGCGCGCCGGCGGTGTGGTACACCCTGCGCAAAGTCGCCGTCGCCATGCTCGCCCCTTTCGACAGGCAGGACGCCGTCATGGCCGCCAACCTGCCCGGCCACCACAACCGCCCCAGGGACCGCGCACTGATCGCCATGGTGGTCCGGCGCAACCAGCCGATCATCTCGCTCGATCCGGTGTTCCGCCGCTATGGCGTGCGCTCGCTCTGGTAGCCGCGCTGCCCGGGCCTCATATTGCGAGCCAAGGAGTACCCACGATGTCCGATCTCGTCCCCGTCACCGTCCTGACCGGCTATCTCGGCGCCGGCAAGACCACCCTGCTCAACCGCATCCTCTCGGAGGACCACGGCAAGAAATACGCCGTGGTCATCAACGAGTTCGGTGAACTCGGAGTGGATAATGACCTCGTCGTCGATGCCGACGAAGAGGTGTTCGAGATGAACAATGGCTGCATCTGCTGCACCGTGCGCGGCGACCTGATCCGCATCATCGGCGCGCTGATGAAGCGGCGCGACCGCTTCGACGGCATCATCGTCGAGACCACGGGCCTCGCTGACCCCGCACCCGTCGCGCAGACCTTCTTCGCCGATGATGAGGTCAAGCGCGCCGCCAAGCTCGACAGCGTCGTGACGGTCGTGGACGCCAAGAACCTGCCCGCGCGCCTGGCCGACACGCGCGAGGCGGAGGAACAGATCGCCTTCGCCGACCTCATCATCCTCAACAAGATGGACCTGGTGGATGAGCAGGGCGCACGCGACATCGAGGCCCGCATCCGCGCCATCAATCCCTGGGCGCAGCTCATCCGCAGCACCAAATCCGACGTGCCGATCGCCAGTGTGCTGGGCCGCGAGGCGTTCAACCTGGAGAAGATCGTCGAGCGCGTTCCCGACTTCCTCTCGGGCGAGGACAACCACACGCATGATACCCAGATTCTCTCATGCTCCTTCCAGGCCGCATCGCCGCTGGACCCCGAACGTTTCAACGCCTGGATTTCCCAAGTGCTGGCCGTGAAGGGCCAGGATCTGCTGCGCACCAAGGGCATCCTGGCCTATGTGAATGATGACCGCGTCTTCGCCTTCCAGGCCGTGCACATGCTGGCCGATGGCGACTTTATCCGCCCCTGGAAAGCGGACGAGGAGCGCCTGAGCCGCATCGTCTTCATCGGCCGCGACCTGAACCGCCCCTGGCTGCGCCGCGGCTTCGAGGCATGCCAGGCCGATGCGCCCAAGACCAGTTACGAAGCCGAACTCGCCCGCTGGGGAGCGCCTGCTTGAGCACCACCACAGCCCCGGAATTCCTGATCGAAACGCGCGGCACCACGCGCGAATTCGGCGCCTATGTGGTGGGCATCGCGCATTGCCGCGCCACCGGCACGCCCGGTTTCGGCCTGGGTGACGGCACGCTGCGCATCGGCCTGGATGGCGCGCCCAGCCAGGTGCATCGCGGCGCCGTCTTGGCCATCGCTGCCGACTGCCGCGCCGGTTTCCTGACCGGCGGCGATGACGGGAAGCTCGCCACCACCACCGACGCCACGACCATCCTGGGCGACTACGGCAATCGGTGGGTGGAACATGTCGCGGCGCACCCCGCCGGCGTGCGCGCGGCCGCCTGTGGCAAGATGCTGCATGTGCTGGACGGTGCGGGCACGCCGCGCAAATCGCTGGCACACCCCAGCACCGTCTCGGGCGTGGATATCGACGCCAAGGGCAAGCGCCTGGTCGCCAGCCGCTACAATGGCGCGTCCATGTGGTTCTTCGCCGCGAAGGAAGACAAGCCGCGCGTGCTGGAATGGAAGGGCAGCCACGGGATGGTGCTGTTCCATCCGGATGGCGACCACGTTGTCTCCGCGATGCAGGAAAACACGCTGCATGGCTGGCGCCTGTCGGATGGGCAGCACATGCGCATGTCCGGCTATCCGGCCAAGACCAAATCCATGGCCTTCACCGCGAAGGGCCGCTGGCTGGCCACGGCGGGTGCTGAATCCGTCGTGCTGTGGCCCTTCTTCGGCGGCGGGCCTATGGGCAAGCCGCCGCAGGAACTGGCCGGCGGCGATGCGGTGATCTGCACGCAGATCGCAACCCACCCGGACCATGAGGTGGTGGCTGCGGGCTTCGCCGACGGGCTGGTGCTGGTGGCCGAAATCGCATCCGGAAAAGTGCTGCCGATCGCACCGCCGGGGCGCGGTGGAATCTCCGCGCTCGCCTGGCACCCAAAGGGCCATGCGCTGGCCTTTGGCACGGAAGCCGGTCATGTCGCCGTGGTGGATTTTTCGGGCCGATGAACATCCCCCTCATCGGCCTCGGCACCTGGCCCCTGCGCGGCGCGGAATGCGAAGCGGCGGTCGGCTCCGCGCTGGAACTCGGCTATCGCCACATCGACACGGCCGAGATGTACGGCAATGAGGTCGAGATCGGCCGCGCCATCGGCGGCGCCCCGCGCGGCGATCTTTTCATCACCAGCAAGGCCTGGTGGGACAAGCCCGACGGCCCCGCCATCCGTGCGGCCTGCGAGGCCAGCCTTGCGCGGCTGCGCACGCCCTATCTGGACCTGTTCCTCATCCACTGGCCCTCGCCCGTGCTGCAACTCGCCTCCGCGCTGGAGGGCCTGGCTGGACTGCAGCGCGACGGCCTCGCGCGCGCCGTCGGCGTGGCAAACTTCCCGCCCGGCCTGCTGCGCCAGGCGCTGGCGCTGAACATCGCGCCCATCGCCTGCAACCAGGTCGAGCATCACCTCTACCTCGACCAGTCGCGCCTGCTGGAACTCTGCGCGGCGCACGACATCGTGCTGACCAGCTACACGCCGCTCGCCAAGGGGCGCTTCCTGGATGACGCCGTGGTCGCGCGAATCGCCGCCAGGCATGGCGCGACACCGGGCCAGGTCGCACTCGCCTGGGCCTTGTCGCGCGGTCGCGTCGCCGTCATTCCCAAGGCCGCGGGCCGCGCGCGCCAGGCGGAAAACCTCGGCGCCGCCAAGCTTGTGCTCGATGCCGATGACGTCACCGCGCTTGCCGCCCTGCCGAAGGACCGGCGGCTGGTGAACCCCGATTTCGCACCCGATTGGCAGGCATGACTTGCGCATCCCCCGCCCATCGGGGATAGCCTGTCATGCCCAAACGAGGACCCCGCCATGGCCGAACCCGATGACGAGGACGTGCCCGATCTCGGCATCCCGCTCGAGACGGTCGCCACCATCGCCGACCTGCTGAACGCGCTGGAAGAGGATGACGAGGACGAAGAGGATTTCGACGACGAGGACGAGGAGGATGACGCCGATGACGAGGACGACGTCTCAGAGGAACTGGTCGAGGAAATGATCAACGAACTCAACGAGTCTGAACAGGCGGCGCTGGTCGCGCTCGCCTTGATAGGCCGTGGCGACCACGAGGCTGAGGAATGGGCTGCCGCCGTGAAGGCCGCCGCCGCCCGCAATGCCCGCACCGACCCGGCCGACTATCTGTTGAAGCTGGAAGGGGCGGGAGAATTGCTGGCCGAGGGCCTCGCCGCCTTTGGCATCACGCTCGAGGAGATCGAACGATGAAGCGCCTTGCCCTGTTGGCCGCACTCGCCGCCAGCCCCGCGCTGGCGCAAGCTTGGCCGAATGATTCCGGCATCGGGCGGGACGCGTTCCGCGGTTCGATCGACGCATTCGACCGCTTCCGCGCCCAGGAGAATCCGCGCCTGCATGGCGAGGGAGCGCGAGAGCGGGTCTCCGGCTGGCTCGGCGGCGTTCGCGGCTTCCTGGAAGACCAATACGGAAAGATCGACCAGCGCGACGAGGCTGCCGCGCCCTTTTTCAACCTGCGGCGCGAATGGGAAGGCGATCTGGGGCGCAGGCGCTGATGCACCGCTTCGCGCCCTTGTTGCTGCTGGCGGCATGCGGTGACCAGCCTGCGCCACCGCCGGTCCCCGTCACCACCGCGGTCGCACCGGCAGTCGCCGTGACCCGGTTCGACGGCGCCTGGTCCGGCACTGCCACGCGCAGCCTGGGGCGCGACGCGGAATGCGGGCCGGTTAGCCGCCCGGCGCGCATGGATGTCGTGCGCGGCCGCGCCACCGGCACACTGCCCGGCGGCCTGGGGCAGTCCGCCAGCGAGGGCGCCGGCACCGTCACGCCTGATGGCAGCCTGGTGCTGCGCTCCCGCCTGGATGCGGCACTGCGCGCGGAAGGGATTTTCGGCGAGCGCAGCTTCACCGCGCGCTTCGTGACGCGCGCCTGCGCCTGGACCATCACGCTGAACCGCGCGGGGTAGTTGGCGCTGGCGCGGTTCGTGCCATATGGGCGCCAACCGCAACCATGGGGATGCACCGAATGTCCGAAGCCCTCTTGCCCGCAGCACTCGATCAGCTGTTCATCGCAGCTCGCACACAGAACAAGTGGCAGGACAAGCCCGTTACTGAAGAGCAGCTCCGCGCCCTGTACGACACGCTGAAATGGGGGCCGACCAGCGCCAATTCCTCGCCCGCGCGCTTCATCTTCGTGCGCACGCCGGAGGGCAAGGCCAAGCTGAAACCGGCTTTGTCCGCCGGCAACCTGGAAAAGACCATGAATGCGCCGGTGACGGTGATCGTGGCGCATGACCCTAAGTTTTATGACGAATTGCCGCGGCTGTTTCCGCACAACCAGGACGCCAAGAACTGGTTCAGCGGCAACTATTCCCTGGCCGAGCAGACCGCCTTCCGCAACGGCACGCTGCAGGGCGCCTATCTGATGATCGCTGCGCGCGCGATGGGCCTGGATTGCGGCGCTATGAGCGGCTTCGATGCCATCAAGGTGGAGGAAGCCTTCATGGCTGATACCGGCTGGAAGGTGAATTTCCTGGTAAACCTTGGCTATGGCGATCCGGCCGGCGTGTTCGCGCGCAGCCCGCGTTTGTCGTTCGAGGAAGCCGCGCGCCTGGCCTGACTACTCGCCGGCGATGATGCGATGGCTTTGCAGCGCCGGCACCAGGCCGGCGCGGCGGGCGAGCGCATCACGCAGGCTCGCTTCCTCGCGCAGGCGCTGCAGGCGGCCCTGCGCGGTGTCCCGGCGGCGGCTATCGGCCCAGATCAGCGCCAGAGGCACGACCGCGAGCGCGATCATGAACAGCACCAGCAGGCTGGGCGCGACATGCAGGCTGTTGATGATCATGTTGAACTCCGTCGCTTCGAACCTTTGTGCTTGTCGCATGCCGCGCATGAACCTTGCCTGAGCGCAGCGTTCAGGGAAGGTTCAGGCAGGGCGGTCCTCAATGCCACCAGGATGACCCGCAAACGCTTGTTCGTATTGGGCCTTCTGGCCTTGCCCCTGCCCGCCTTCGC
This sequence comes from Alphaproteobacteria bacterium, assembly GCA_026400775.1. GTDB lineage: Bacteria > Pseudomonadota > Alphaproteobacteria > Acetobacterales > Acetobacteraceae > Rhodovarius. The sequence goes on from JAPLOK010000062.1 coordinate 6,420, forward strand.
GCAGGACCGGCGCGATCACGAACGCGCGAGGGCGGCTTTGGAAGCGGGGCAAATCCGGCCTCTGGCCGAAGTGCTGGCCGAGGCCGAGCGACGCTTCCGCGGCCGCGTGATCGAGGCTGAGCTGGAGCGCGATGACGACAACTGGCTGTACGAACTGAAGATACTGCCGCCCAATGGCCGCATGTTCGTGGTCGAGCTTGACGCCGCGACGGGCGCGGTGCTGCGCACCCGCGGGCCGGTTCAGGCGCGGTAGGAGCGTAGCGCCGCCACTTCCTCTCGCAGCGCGCGCAGTTCCATCATGATTGCCTGCTGGTCCAGCTGCTGCTGGCGCGCCGCAGCGTCGGCCAGCACCACCTGCACATCGGCATCGGCACTGGGCTTCTTGTCGCGCAAGGACTGGATGCTCTCAACGATCACGCCGATGAACAGGTTCAGCACCACGAAGGTGGACAGCACGATGAAGGGCAGGAAGAACACCAGCGACCAGGGCGATATCTCCATCGCGGGCTTCACGATGTTGGCCCAGTCATCCAGCGTCATCAGCTGGAACAGGGTGAACAGGCTGGCGCCGAGCGTGCCGAACTGCTCCTCCATCTGCGCGCTGAACAGCTTGGTGGACATCACCGCCGCCACGTAGAAGATCAACAGCATCAGCAACACGATGCTGCCCATGCCGGGCAGCGCGGCCAGCATGGCTTCCACCACATTGCGCAGGCTCGGCACCACGGAAATCAGCCGCAGCACGCGCAACACACGCAGCGCGCGCAGCACGGAAAGCGGGCCGGAAGCGGGCATCCAGGCAATCGCCACCACGATGAAGTCGAAGATGCCCCAAGGGTCGCGGAAGAAGCGGCCACGGAAGGCGTAGATGCGCAGGCCCAGTTCGATCGTGAACAGCACCAGCAGCACTTTGTCGAGCAGGTGCAAGGCCGTGCCGATCGCGTCCA
>JAPLOK010000134.1 GCA_026400775.1 Alphaproteobacteria bacterium
CATCAGGCTGTCCCACAGCCGCGCGCCGGAGAGGGGGAGATTGTTCATGCTTTGCGCCACTGATTCACGCTCCGCGCCTCGCCTGCGGCTGCGGTGCTCCGCGACCAGTGGCGGGCTCCACTCCACACCATTCCGCCATGGCCAAGGCGATGGCCCGCGTGCAGCCATGAATGCTCCCGACACCCACGTTTTCGTCGATGCCGTGGATATCAACCGCATCTGGCCCGAACACCGCGACCGGCGTGTTCTGGTGCAGCACGAAATGCCGGCCATCCGTCAGGCCCGTGGCGGGGTAGTCGCGCAGGGCGCCGCCCGTCGCCTCGGCCCAGGCGCGGCGCGAGAGCTGCGCGATCTCGGCGGATTGGTCGAAGATGCAGGGCTCCGCCATGAAGCCTCGGAAGGCCAGATCCACCGTGGCGCCGCGCAGCGCGGGGTTGGTCCGCATGCGCTCCACGATGCGCTCGATATCCGCGCGCGTCTGCGCCGCCGAATAGCCCAGCATAACGCCCACCCGCAGCCCGATGCGGCAGCGGGTGGCGACCGAGCTGTTCCACTCGCCGCCCTCGATGGTGCCGAGGTTGATGTTCACCGGGTGGTTCACGCCATGGAAGGCGGCGTGGACGTTTTCCGCCCGGTTGCGCTCGGCCTCGTATTCCTTGAAGGCGGCCGCGATGATGCCAGCGGCCTCGATCGCGTTCACGCCCGCCTGCATGTCTCGCACATGGGCGGGGCGGCCACTGACGGTGATCCAGGCCCAGACCACGCCGACTTCGGCGGTGTAGATCGCCTCCACGCCCGGGCCTGGTTCGGGGATGATGACGGCGTCGCATTTCGGCAGCGCCAGCATGCTGGCGGCGGCGCCATTGCCGGTGCATTCCTCCTCGATGACAGCGTGCATCTGCACCGGGGCTGCGGGTTGCAGCCCGGCGCGGCGCAAGGCGGCGAAGGCCATCAGATACGCCGCGATGCCGCCCTTCATGTCGCCAGCGCCACGGCCATAGAAGCGGCCCGCCCGGATCTCCGGCGCGTAGGGGGGGCTGGCCCACATATCGGCCGCACCCTCGGGCACCACATCCACATGGCCTTGCAGAACCAGCGAACGGCCGCGCTGTTCGCGCGGTGCATGCAGCGCCACCACATTGTCGCGGCCGGCATAGGGGATCAGTGGCGGGGAGAAGATCGGGTCATCCGTCACCAAGGTCGGGATACGGCGCGGACGCAGGCCGAGCGCCTCGTATTGCCGGGCCATCTCGTCCAGCGCGGAGGCCTCATTGCCCAGCGTGCTGGGGCAGCGCACCAGGCGGAACAGGGTGTCCAGCGTGGCATCGCGCAACTCATCGCAGGCGGCGAGAATGGCGCGCTTCGCGCCGGTGTCGAGTGTGGTCATCAGCGCAGTATGCGCGGGCGGCGCTGCCTCTCCAACCGCAGGCCGGTGCGGGCCAATACTCCTCGTGGCGGCGCATGGTTCATGCCGCCGGTTTCCGGAACCAAGCTACCCGCCCAGCATGCGCCCGGCCAGCAGCGCCAATTCACGCGTGTTGGCCGCCTGCGCCTTCAGCAGCACCCGGCCCCATTGCGTGCGAACGGTGCTGAGCGCGGTGCCGCGGCGTTCGGCGATCTGTTCGGCGCTGGCACCTTCCAGCATCCCCAGGGCGACATCCGCCTCGGCCGAGCTCAGGGTAAAGGCCTCACGTAGCATCGCGCGGCGTTCGGCCGCCGGGCGAGGCAGGCGGAGCGTCAGTAGCAGCAGCGGCGCCTCGCCTGGCAGCCTGCGCAATTCCAGGAAGCTGCGCTCAGCGGCGTCTGCTGGTGTGATTTCCAGCGCGCCGCCGGCACCGCCCTCGGCGAGGCGGCCCAGCAGCGCGGTGAAGCGCGCGGCCGCGCGCGCATCGGGCAGCGTGACCCGCCTGCCCGCCAGCGACAGGCCAAGGCGCGCGGCGGCGCCGGTGAAGGCGGGCGGCGCCACATGGAGCTGCCCGTCCGGGTGCAGCACGGCTGCCGCCCCCAAAGCGCCGGCCTGCAGCGCGGCATCCGCGCTGCCTGTCACCGCAGCATCCAGTCGCAAGCGCAGGTCAATGGCCTGACGCAGATGCGGCACCAACCGGCCTAGCAGCCCGGTCTCGGCGGCATCGAACTGGCCGCAGCCCTCCGGCCGCAGCATGCCGATCAGCGCGAAACGCCCGTCATCCAGGCTGATGCTCGCGCCCATCATGTGGAAGCCCTGGCCGTGGCGGGCGGCGAAATCATTCCAGTATTGGCTGCGCCGACAGGTTTCGACATCGATCGCGTTATCACCCACGATCACCCGGTCATTCGCCAGCGCCAAGCCCAGGCCGGAGAAGGGGGCCACCTTGCGGTAATGCGCGACATGGAGCGCCGCTTCCTCGGCCGTGACGCCAGGCGCAGCCAGCATCCGCGGCGGGCCGTTCGCGGCAGCATTGAGCAATTGCAACGAGCACTGCGTGGCGCCCAGCGCGGCGGAGGCACGCTGCATCGCCGGCGCCCAATCCCCGCCCGGATCGGCTGCCGCATAGATGGCGCGCAGCAGCGCGTCATACTGGGCGGCCGATGGGTGAGGCATGGTAGTCAGCATCCTTCATCACGGACGCGTGATGGCATCCTACCCAGGCAGGATAGCCATATTATTCCTTCGGAAGCAAAATTTTTTGCATGCAGTGCGGTATGATAATCGACGATGGCATGCGACACGAAGCGCGGGGGGATGAAGCGCTTCACGGCGCGGCGCACCGGCCGGCGGTCGTGCCCGGCATGGCCCGGGGAGAGTCCCGCCTGGACGGCATGCTCACCCAGCCTGACCGACGCCCTACGGCATGGCAGCCGCCGCAGGCGCGGCCACGCGCCGCGGCGAATTGGCGCCGTGACCTGGACCTAGTGGCCTATCAGGTCGCGCGGCGTGCGGCGCAACTGGCCGCGCTGGCGGAATTGCATGCTGAACAGGACCTGCCGCCACCGCCGCCTGCCGCGGATGATTGCTGGCCGGTCGGTGTGTTCCTGCAAGGCAAGCTGGCCGGCGGCCTGGTGCTGCACTGGTTGCGACCGGGCGTTCCGGCGGAAAGCCCGGCGTTGCGCGCCAACCCCGCGGCGCTGGCCCGGCTGCATGTCGCCGCCCCGGCGGGGTTGCTGGAACTGGGCTGCCTCTCGCTGTGCAAGGAGGCTCGGCGCCGCCATCCGCCGCTGCCCCATCTGGCGCTGCGCGCGGGGTTCCTGGCGGCACGGGCGCGCGGTGTCGGCGTGGCGGTGGCGCTGGCCGGCACGCCTGCGCGGGCGGCCTTGCTGCGCCAGGTGCTGCGGCTGCGACCGGCGAGTGGGCGCAACGGCGCGGCGCGGGAGCAGGGCCTGCTGGTTGCGGATTGGACGCGGGAGGGTGCGCGCGTGGTGACGCGCTTTCCGGGCTTTGGGGCGTCTGCGTGGGATGGGCTTACGGGTGAGGAGGATCGCCCCCGCCTGTCGGCCGGCGAGCGGTCGCAGAGCCAGCCATCCGGCATGGGTTGGATGCCCTCAGCGTGACCCGCCCCAGGCCTGAAGCGCGCCGCGCGTGGCCGTTCAATCCTCGCTCACGCGCGGTGCGCCGGCGGTCACCCCGCCATCGATCACCATGGTCTGCCCGGTCATGAAGCCCGCC
>JAPLOK010000213.1 GCA_026400775.1 Alphaproteobacteria bacterium
ATCGGCCGGCACCGCGCGGGTGCGGATCAGCCCCAGATCGGTGCCGCATTGCGGCTCGGTCAGGCACATGGTGCCGGTCCATTCGCCGCTGACCATCTTGGGCAGATAGGTGGCCTTCTGCGCCGTGGTGCCATGCTTGGAGATCGCGGCCACCGCGCCATGCGTCAGCCCAGGATACATCCCGAAGGCCAGATTGGCGGAACACATCATCTCCTCGAACACCATCGCGACGCTGCGCGGCAGGCCCTGGCCGCCATATTCGGGGTCTGCCGCCAGCGCGCTCCAGCCGCCATCGCAATAGATCCTATAGGCCTCGGGGAAGCCCTTGGGCGTGCGCACCACACCGTTCTCGATGTGGCAGCCCTCCTCATCGCCGGAGCGATTCAGCGGAAAGAGCACTTCCGAGCAGAGCTTGCCGGCTTCCTCCAGGATGGGGTCCACGAGGTCGGGCGTGATCTCCTCGCAGCCCGGCAGCGCGCGCAGCCGCGCGGGGTCGAGGAACTCGTTCATCACGAAGCGCATGTCGCGCAGCGGGGCGGTGTAGGATGCCATGGGTGATCCTTCGTGCGTTGGCGCGGCCGATCGGACGCGCTGATCAGTTCCTGAGCGGGCGGCCGGTCTCGAGCATGTGCTCGACACGGGCCAGGGTTCCGGGCGTCTTCAGCAGCGCCATGAAGGATTGCCGTTCGAGCTTCATCACCTCGTCATCGGTGATCTCGTCCGTGTGGTCCTTCTTCCCGCCGGTCAGCGCGATGCCAAGCTGGTCGCACACCACCACATCATGGGGCGTGGCGCGGCCCATCAGCACCTGTTGCTGCACCGCCATGTTCAGCGCGGCATGGCCCGAGGCGCCTGGCAGGCGCATGGGCTTCGACGCTTCCGGGACATTGTGTGTCTCCACCATCGCGAGCGCGCGCGCCTTGGCATCGGCCAGCAGCCGGTCGCGGTTCATGGTGATGCCGTCGGTCGGGCGCAGCAGCAGCATTTCCTGCGCCTCGAAGGCAGATTTCGCGACTTGCGCGGTGGAAATCATCTCGAAGGCCTTGGCGACGGCCGGCATCGGGCCCTTCGGCGCCTTGGGGTTCTCCGTCCAGCGCCGCAGCATGGTGGCGCAGCCGCCCCAGCCCGGGATCAGCCCCACGCCCACTTCCACCAGGCCGATATAGCTCTCGGCATGCGCCTGCACGGCGGTGCAATGCAGCAGCACCTCGCAGCCACCGCCCAGCGCCATGCCCGATGGCGCGCCCACCACCGGGAAGGGAGCGTTGCGCAGCCCGAGCATGGCCTTCTGGCCCTGCTCGATCATGCCCTCGATCTCGCCCCAGGCCGCGATATTCGCGGCGAAGAGCGCGAGCCCGAGATTGGCGCCGACGGAGAAATTCTCCGCCTCGTTGTGGATGACCAGCGCTCGGAAAGCGCCCTTCTTCCCCATGCCCAGCGCCTTGCCGATCATGCCCAGAATGTCGGGGTCCAGGGCATTCATCTTGCTGTGGAACTCGAGACAGGCCACGCCATCCCCGATATCCCAGATGCTGGCGCCGGCGTTCTTCGCGAGCGGCTTGGAGCGTCGCTTCACATCCGCCAGCAGCAGCACGCCCGGTCCGCGCGGCACGTCATGGAAGGCGCCATCGGTGCCGAAGAATTGCAGCACGCCATCCTGCACGCCGTAGAAGCTGCCCGTGCCCACCTGTTCCAGCAGCTTCGGCACCGCGCGCCCATCAGCGCGCAGGGCAGCGGCCAGCCAGGCGGCGCCGATCTTGTCGATCAGCTCGAAAGGCCCCCATTTCCAGTTGTAGCCAAGGCGCATCGCGGCATCGACATCGGCCACACTGTCCGCGATTTCCGGCACCAGGGACGCGGCGTAGGAGAGCAGGTCCAGCAGCACCGCGCGCATATAGCGCCCGCCGCGATCGGGGTATTCCGCGAGCTTCGCGAGATCACGCAATTCCAGGCTTTCGAGGCGCGCCTTCTTCTCCGGCCGGTCCTCGCCGCTCGCGAGATCAATCGCGAGCTTCTGTTGCACGCCCGCGGCGTCGCGCTTGCGGGTATAGAAACCGCCCTTGCCGCCCTTGCGGCCGGTGCGCCCCTCCTTGATCAACCGGGTGATCAGCGCGTGTTCGCGCAATCCCTGCACATAGGCGTCATCGGCCGGCAGCGTGGCCTTCATGCTGGCCGCGACATGCGGCATCAGGTCAATGCCGACCAGATCCAGCAGGCCGAACACACCCGTCTTCGGCACGCCGATGGGGCGCGACATCATGGCGTCGGCCTCCTCGACCGACAGCCCCATCGTGAAGGCGTTGTTGATCGCGGACTGCATCCACATCCCGCCGATGCGATTGGCGATGAAGCCCGGGCGATCCTTGCAAGGGATGACCGTCTTGCCCAGTCGGCGGTCGCAGAACTCGGTGATGGATGTGACCGCATCGGCGCGCGTCGCGGGACCCTGAACCACTTCCAGCAGCCGCATGTAGCGCGGCGGATTGAAGAAATGGGTGATCAGGAAATCCGCCGCGAAGCCGGGCGCTGCGCCTGCAACCAGATCGCCCAACGGGATGGTCGAGGTGTTGGAGGAGATGATGGAGCCGGCCTTGCGCACGGCTTCCAGCTTCGCGTAGACCTCGCGCTTCGGTTCCGGCTTCTCGACGATCGCTTCCACGATCCAGTCGCAATCGGCCAGCAGCGCCAGATCCGTGCCGATATCGCCCGCCGTGATCAGGCGCGCGGCGCCCTTGTGCATGAAGGGCGCGGGGTCGGCGCGCAGCATGCTCTGCACTGCCTTGGCGGCACCACCCGGCACTATGTCCAGCAGCACCACGGGCACGCCCGCATTGGCGCAATGCGCGGCGATGCCGGCGCCCATCACACCGGCGCCGATCACGCCGACCTTTTGAATGGCGCCTTCGGCGCCGCGCCGCTGATTCACGGCTCCAGGCCCTTCGGCCTTGGGCCGGTCAGACGCGCCTATCCGTTCGTCGCTCATCACACCGCCTCCAGCACGGTCGCGATGCCCTGGCCGCCGCCGATGCATTGCGAGGCCAGCGCGAAGCGCCCGCCCTCACGCTGCAACACCGCGGCCGCCTTGCCGGTGATGCGTGCGCCGGTGGCGCCCAGTGGATGGCCGAGCGCGATCGCGCCGCCATCGATGTTCACCTTCGCTTCGTCCAGGCCAAGCTCGCGCATGCAGGCGATGGCCTGGCTGGCGAAGGCCTCGTTCAGCTCGACCACATCCAGTTGCTGCGCGGTGATGCCGGCGCGGGCCAGCGCCTTCCTCGAGGCCTCGACCGGCCCCATGCCCATGATCTCCGGCGCGCAGCCGGCGACCGAGATGGAACGAATCTTCGCGAGCGGCTTCAGCCCGTGCCGCGCGGCATATTCGGCCGTGCAGACCAGCACCGCCGTCGCGCCATCGGTCAGCGGTGAGGAGGTGCCGGCCGTCACCGTGCCATCGGCGCGGAAGGCCGGCTTCAAGCCGGCGAGGCCCTCCGCGGTGGTCTCCGCGCGGATGCAACCATCGGTCGAGACCGTCTTGCCGTTGAACTGCACCGGCACGATTTCATCCGAGAGCCTGCCGGCGGCCTGCGCGGCCGCGGCCTTCTGGTGGCTGCGCACCGCGAAAGCCTCCTGGTCGGCGCGGGTCACCTGGTAGCGGCGCGCGACATTCTCGGCGGTCTCGCCCATGCCGATCAGCGCCTGCGGGAACTCCTTCATCAGGCTCGGATGCGGCATTGGGTTGAAGCCCATCATCGGCACGCGGCTCATGCTCTCGACGCCCGCGCACAGGAACGCCTCGCCCGCACCCATGCGGATGGCGCCGGCGGCCTGGTGGATGGACTGCATGGAACTGCCGCAGAAGCGGTTCACCGTTGCACCCGCCACGCTTTGCGGCAGGCCCGCGATGAAGGCGATCAGCTTTGCGACATTCAGGCCCTGCTCGCCCTCGGGGAAGGCGCAGCCGACGACGATGTCCTCTAGGGTTTCGGCATTGATGCCGGTCTCGGCCACCAGCGCCTTGACCACCTGCGCGGTCATCTCGTCGGGGCGCAGCTTCACGAGTTCTCCCTTGTGCGCGAAGTGGAAAGGGCTGCGGCGATAGGCTGCGATCACGATGTCGGTCATGCGGGTGCTTCCCTATTGAGTCCGGCGTTTCGTGCCGGCGGATTCATTGGACTGTTTCAAGGCGGACTGGTTCAAGGCGGACTGGGCCTGGGCTGCGATATCGTTCAACTCCGCCAGGGCCTGTTCAAGATCAGCGCGCTGCGCCTCAAGCGCTGCGATCCGCTCTCGCACTTTATCGAGCAGCAGTCGGACCTGCCCACGCTTGGTACGGTCTGTGTCGTAGAGGTCGAGATATTCGCCCACCTCCGCCAGCGTGAAGCCAAGGCGGATGCCGCGCAGCACCAGTTGCAGCCGTGCGCGATCGCGCCGTCCGAAGACGCGCGTGGTGCCAAGCCGCAGCGGCTTGATCAGCCCCTTGGACTCGTAGAAGCGAATGGCGCGATGCGTGATGCCCAGTTCCTCGGCGAGCTGCGCGATGGAGAACAGCTCGAGCGTCGCGGGCGCGGGGTGTTCCATCAGGCGGCCTTGCCGCGCGCGCGTTCGCGCAATTCCTGCTGCAATTCCTTCTTCGACAGCTTGCCCACGGCGGTCCGCGGGAGTGTCGGCCGCACTTCGATCAGCCGCGGCATTTCTACCGCGTTCAGCTTGTCGGCCAGGAAGGCGCGCAGTTTATCGGGTGTCAGCACCGCGCCAGACTTGGGCTGCACGAAGGCGGCCGGCGCCTCGCCGCGATACTCGTCAGGCATGGCCACCACGGTGGCGGCCGCGACCTCGGCGTGGCGGTACAGCGCCTCCTCGATCACGCGCGGATAGACGTTGAACCCGGAGACCAGGATCAGATCCTTGATGCGGTCGACCAGTGTGACATAGCCCTCCGCATCCATGATGCCGACATCGCCGGTGCGCAGCATGCCATCGGATGTCAGCACCTGGGCCGTGTCGTCCGGCCGGTTCCAATAACCCGTCATGACGTTGGGGCCACGGATGCAAAGCTCGCCTTTCTCACCGACGCCGAGCACCCTGGACGGATCTTCCAGGTCACGGATTTCCGCGTGGATTCCGGGCAACGGCAAGCCGATGGTACCGGCACGATTTTCCGCCTCGAAAGGGTTTGAGAAGCAGACCGGGCTTGCTTCGGTCAGGCCATAGCCTTCGACCATGGTGCATCCGGCCAGGCTTTCGAATTGCTCCTTCACCGCCGCGGGCAATGGCGCGCCGCCGGAAATGCAGGCGCGCACGCAGGCCAGGTCATCGCGCGTCGCGCCATTGTCCAGGCAGGCCTTGAACAGCGTGGGCACACCCGGGAAGATGGTGGGCCGCGTGCGGCCCAGCGTGCCGAGCAGCATCTTCCATTCGTAGCGCGGCAGGATCACGATCTCGGCGCCCATCGCGATCGCGCTGTTCATCGCCACCGTCATCGCGAAGACATGGAAGAAGGGGATCACCGCCAGCATGCGTTCCTCGCCCGGACGCGCGATGGTGAACCACGCCTCCATCTGCCGCAGATTGGCGTTGAGATTGGCGTGGGTGAGTTGCACGCCCTTCGGTACGCCGGTGGTGCCGCCGGTGTATTGCAGCACGGCGATGGCCGAGGCTTCGATGGCTGGCGGCTGCACAATGGGTGGCGCATCGAGCAGCGAGGTGAAGTGCGAAATGCGCCCATCGCCTGGCGGAATCGGTGCGATGGATCTGCGCTTCAACAGCCGGAACAGCATACCCTTCAGCCCCGGCAGTGCATCGGAGAAGCGTGCCACCACCACGCGCCGCACCGGGCAATCCGCGCGCTCCATCATCTGCAGGACGCGCGGCAGCATCGGGTTGAGATCGACAGTGATCATCAACTCGGTGCCGGAATCCTTGGCCTGCGCGGCCAGCTCCTCCTCGACATAGAGCGGGCTGAAATTCACCACGATCGCGCCGGCCTTGAGCGCTGCGAAATAGGCGATGATGTGAAATGGCGTGTTGGGCAGGCACAGCCCGATGCGTGCGCCAGGCGTGATTCCAAGCCTGCGCAGGCCCTCCGCCGCGCGCGCCACCGCATCGCCGAGTTCGGCGTAGCTCCAGCGGCGTCCGAGGAAATCCATCGCCGGTCGGGCACTGAAACGCGCGATGGCCGTATCGAACATGGATACCAGCGTTTCGCCAGGCGGAAGGGTCAGCGACCAGTCGACGCCCTTGGGGTAGGCGCGCAGCCAGGGGTGCTGCGCCGAATCAACGGTTCCACTCGGCATGCCATCCATGGTGTCCTCCCACCATATTGCTTCTTGCTGTAGAGAATGCGATTTTTTGACGTAAAGGTCAAGCAAATCTTGCTAACGTCACTTTTGAGTGAAGGACATCACGACATGCCTGATACTGATGAGCTGCTGACACGCATGCGTGCCCGCGGCCCCAATCTGCGCAGCCTGGGCTACCGCATCCGCTTCGACCTCACCGACAGCGAGACGTCGCTGCTGCTCGACGGCACCGGCGGCGAGCCCAGCATCGAGGAATCACCAGCCGATGCAGCGGCCGACACGGTGCTCGCGCTCTCCTCGGACGACCTGGCGAAGCTGATCGCCGGCCGGCTCAGCCCGATGTTGGCCTTCGCCACCGGCAAGCTGAAGGTTGAGGGCTCGAAGGGCGTCGCGCTGAAATTGGCGAGCCTGCTCGACGAGGACTGATGCGCCGCCACAAGTGGCTTTTCGCACAAACCCCAGACCGACGCCTTGTGCGTGCGCGCCTTGCCTCTTCACAAGCCGCGACGAAGAAGGCTACCGTCTTGCGATAGGCGATGAATAGGCTCAAGCCTCCAGCCGGGCTGAAACAGGGAAACGTCGCGGAGAGGGAGACGAGGACAACTCGCCCGGACCCGCCTTTCGAGGTTTGGGATGCGCAAGGTGGACATGACGGCGCGGCCAGCGGCTGCACGCCTTGAAGTCGAGAATCTGTCCCTCCAGTTTGGCGGCGTGAAGGCGCTGGACGGCGTGTCGCTGGATGTGGCGCCGGGTTCCATTACCGCGCTGATCGGCCCCAACGGCGCTGGCAAGACCTCGGCGTTCAATGCGATCTCGGGCTTCTACAAGCCCAAGACCGGTACCGTGCGGCTCGATGGCGTCGACATCACCGCGGTGCCGGCGCGCTCTCGCGCCAAGCTCGGCCTTGCGCGCACCTTCCAGAACATCGCGCTGTTCCGCGGCATGACCGTGCTCGACAACATCAAGCTCGGCCGCCATGCGCATCTAAGGAGCAATGTCCTGGACGCGCTTTTCTACTATGGCCGCGCGCGGCGTGAGGAGATGCAACTGCGCGAGGAGATCGAGCGCGATGTCATCGACTTCCTGGAGCTCGACCACATCCGCAACGTGCCGGTCGCGATCCTGCCTTATGGCTTGCAGAAAAAGGTGGAACTCGCGCGTGCGCTGGCGATGCGGCCGCGCATCCTGATGCTCGACGAACCCGTGGCCGGCATGAACCGCGAGGAGACCGAGGACATGGCCCGCGCCATCCTCGATGTGCGCGACGAATGGGGTGTCACGGTGCTGCTGGTCGAACATGACATGGGCATGGTGATGGACATCTCCGACCATATCTGTGTGCTGAATTTCGGCCGCCGCATCGCCGCCGGTACCCCCGCGGAGGTGCGCAGCAACGACGATGTGATCCGCGCCTATCTTGGCTCCGCCGCCGAGGCCCCGCGCGTGGAGGCCGCCTGACCATGGAACGCTGGGCGCAACTCGACTGGATCGATCTGGTCGAGACCAGCCTCGCGGGCCTGGGCACCGGCTCGCTGATGGCGCTGACGGGCGTGGCCTTTGTCGTGATCTACAAGGCAACACGCGTGATCAACCTCGCGATCGGCGAGATGATGATGATCGGCGCCTTCGTCTTCTATGGCTTCGCCGCCGGCTTCCAGCTGCCCTTCTGGCTGGCGCTGCCGCTGACGCTGCTCGTCTCCGCCGTGGTCGGCGGCGTGATCGAACGCACGATGATCCGCCCGCTGCTAAAGGATAATCCGGTTTCGGTCTTCATGGTCACGATCGGGCTGACCTCCATCCTGATCGGCATGGTGGAATTGATCTGGACCGCGGAACCGCGCCGCCTGCCGGAATTCCTGCCGCAGGCGCCGATTTTTATCGGCGAGGCATTGGTGCCCGCCAAGACCGGCTATTCCTTCCTGATCGCCGCGGTCGGCATCGCGATCATGCTGCTGGTCTTCGCCTTCTGGCGCGGCGGCGTGGCCTTGCGCGCCACCGCGACAGACCGCGCCGCGGCATCATCGGTCGGCATCAACGTGCCCGGCGTCTTCGCATTTTCCTGGATGGTGGCGGCGATGGTCGCGGCACTTGCCGGCGTGCTGGTGGGCTCGGTTGGCGGCATATCGTCGTCGATGGGGCTGTTCGGGCTTTCGGTCTTCGTCGTGGTGATCGTGGGCGGGCTCGATTCCATCCTGGGCGCGCTGATCGCGGGTCTGTTCATCGGCTGGCTGGAGGCCATGGTCGGTCGCCTCTTCGGTGGTGAATTCAAGCTGCTGGCCACCTTTTCCATCCTGCTTCTCGTGCTGGTCGTGCGGCCCTACGGCCTGTTCGGCACGCGTGAGATCGAAAGGCTGTAACCCGTGAAGATCGGCACAGCCAAACAGAGCTACGGCGCCGACGAGGCGATCTTCAAGACCGACACGCAGCGCGTCTGGTTCGCGATTCTGCTGGCGATCTTGGTGCTCTACCCGTTCATCGCATCCGGCTATTGGATGTTCCTGGCGGTGCTGGTGATGATCAACATCATCTCCACGACCGGGCTCAACATCCTGACCGGCTATACCGGCCAGGTGTCGCTCGGCCACGCCGCCTTCATGGCGCTGGGCGCCTATACCGTCGCCTTCCTGGACGGGCGTCATGACACGCCGGTGCTGCTGAACCTGGTCGCGGCGGGCTCCATGGCAGCGGCGATCGGTGTGCTGGTCGGATTGCCATCACTGCGCATCAAGGGGCTGTATCTGGCCATCGCCACGCTTGCGGCGGCGGTCATACTGGGCTTCGTCTTCCTGAACTGGACATCGGTCACCGGCGGCATCCGCGGCTTGAACGTGCCCACCGCGAAGATCTTCGGCTACGAACTGGCCACCGCCGAAACGCTCTATTGGCTTGTCATGCCCATCACGGTGCTGGCAGTGCTGCTGGCGCGCAACCTGTTCCGCACCCGCGTGGGCCGCGCCTTCATCGCCATCCGCGACCGCGACATCTCGGCCGAGATCATCGGCATCTCGCTGCTGCAATACAAGCTGACCAGCTTCGCGCTGTCTTCGTTCTATGCGGGCGTTGCGGGCGGCTTATGGGCCTATCTGTTCCGCGTGGTGCGCCCGGAAAGCTTCCCCGCCGAGGCCTCGATCTTCTACCTCGCCGCCGTCATCGTGGGCGGCGCGGGCACCATCATCGGCGGCATTTTCGGCGCCACCTTCATGACGCTGGTGCCCGAATTGCTGAAGCTGTCCGCGCAGCTGGTCACGCCATGGTGGCCGGATGCATCGATCTATATCGCGCCCATCCGGCTCATCGTCTTCGGCCTTCTGATCGTGGGCTTCCTGATCTTCGAACCCATGGGCCTGGCCGAGATCTGGCGGCGCATCCGCCGTTTCTTCGCGCTCTGGCCGTTCCGCACCTGAACCGCACAACAAACACCCTGGAGGAGGATCACATGACCGTAGTTTCCCGTCGCCAGATCGGCGCGCTCGGCCTTGGTGCCGCGCTCGTCGCCCATGCATCCGGCCGCGCTTTTGCGCAGGCACCGGAGATCGTCATCGGCGCCGCCAACCCGATGTCGGGCGTCTTCGCCTTCGCAGGTGTCGAAGGCTTCGAAGGTGCGCGCGATTACTTCGAATGGCTGAACCGCGCCGGCGGCGTGCAGGGCCGCCGCATCCGCTATGTGAACGAGGATTCCGGCTACCGCGTGGACCAGGCCGTGGCCATCTTCACGCGTCTGACCAGCCAGCATCAGATCCCGGTCTTCTTCGGCGATTCCACCGGCTTCCAGAAGGCCATCAACCCCGAACTGAACCGCCGCGGAACGACGGTGATGGCCGGCGCCTCCTTCTCGGTCGAGATCGACGATCCGCAGGCTTTTCCGAACCAGTGGATCCCTGGGCCCAATTATGGCGACCAGATGCGCGTGCTGCTGCGCTACGTCGCCTCGCAGCGTCGCGGCGCATCGGTGGTGCTGGTGCATTCGGACACGGAGTTCGGTCGTGACCCCATCGCGGCCGCTGAGGCCGAGATCACGCGCCTCGGGCTGCAACTCGTCGAGAAGATCGCCACGCAACCGGGCTCGGTCGATGTCTCTGGCGATGTGCTGAAGATTCGCCGCCGCAACCCCGACTACGTGATCTTCCATGGCTATGTGCTGCAGCCGATTCCCGAATTCATGGCGCAGGCCCGCCAGGCCGGCATGACGTCGCGCTTCATGGGCACCTTCTATTCGACCGACACCGTGCTGATGAATCGCGCGGGTGCGGCCGCTGACGGCTATATGGGCGTCTCCTGCTACAACTTTGCGGCCGATGCCGCGGGCGCGCAGATCGCGGCGATCCGCGAGATGAATCAGGGCCGCCAGGTGCCCCGCACCCATGCCTATTTCCAGGGCTGGATGAATGCGCATCTGGGCACCGAAGTCATCCGCAGGACACTCGCGGCGAACCAGGAACTCAACGCCGCCAGCATGATGCGCGCCGCGCGCAGCCTGCAGAACTTCGACACCGGCGGGCTGATGGGCGTGCCGATCTCGATGACGCGCAACTCCTTCCCCGTCGGGCGCGTTTATCAATATTCGGCGCGCGATCGCCGCTTGAATCCGGCATCGGACTGGATCTCCATCGGCGCGGCGAGCTGACACGCTGCCATGCTGCGCCCCTCGTGATGCGCGGGGCGTAGCGCTGAACGCGAAGGATACACCCCGTGAGTGACGACGCGCCGATCCTCGAGATCAACAACATCGAGGTTGTCTACGCCAAGGCGATCCAGGCGTTGCGCGGGCTGTCGCTCAGCGTGCCGCGGGGCAAGATCGTGGCGTTGCTGGGTTCGAACGGGGCCGGCAAATCGACCACGCTCAAGGCGCTCTCGGCGCTGCTGCCGATGGAGAACGGCGCCGTCACCGATGGCCGCCTGCTGTTCGATGGTCAGCCCATCCTGCAGGGCGATCCGCACAAGCTGGTGCGCCGCGGCTTGTTCCATGTGATGGAAGGTCGACGCATCTTTGCCGACCTGACGGTCGAGGAAAATCTGATCGCTGCAACCTTCGCGCTGACCGGCCGTGCGGAGAAGCCCGATTTCGACATCGTCTACCGCTATTTCCCGCGCCTGGCGGAGCGGCGCAAAGGCATCGCGGGCTATCTCTCCGGCGGTGAGCAGCAGATGCTGGCCATCGGCCGCGCATTGGTGGCGAAGCCGCGGGTCATCTTGCTGGATGAACCCTCGCTCGGCCTCGCGCCGAAGCTGGTCGAGGAGATCTTCGGCATCATCGCGCGCATCAACGCCGAGGAAGGCGTGTCGATGCTGCTGGTCGAGCAGAATGCCGCCGTCGCGCTCTCCATCGCGCATCACGGCTACATCATGGAGACCGGCAAGATCGTCATCGACGGCCCGACGGAGCGGCTGCTCAAGGATCGAGACGTGCAGGAATTCTACCTGGGCCTCGCGCATAAGAGCTATCGCGACATCAAGCATTACAAGCGCCGCAAGCGCTGGCTGAGCTGAACCGGAGAGGCCGATCATGAGCGTGCAGACCACCGTCTCCCCGACCGACATGAAGGCCGCCGAGCTGCCGCAGCTGACGCTGGTCGAGATGCTGCGCGAGCATGCGCGCATCCGCCCCGATGAGATCGCGATCCGCCAGAAGCGCTTCGGCATCTGGCGTCCGACCAGCTGGGCCGAATACTGGCAGCGCGCGCGGCATGTGGCGCTGGGCCTGCGCGAATTGGGCCTGGCGCGCGGTGGGCATCTGGGCGTGATTTCGGAGAACCGCATCGAGTGGGTTCTGGCGCAGATGGGCGCGGGCGTACTCGGCGCGGTCACGGTCGGCGTCTATCCGACAAGCCCGGCGAATGAGGTCGCCTATGTGCTGAACCACGCCGATGTATCGGTCGTGGTCTGCGAGGATCAGGAACAGATCGACAAGGTGATCGAGGCGCGCGCCGATCTGCCACGGATCAGCAAGATCATCGCGCTCGAAGCCCGCGGCATCGCAGGCTACGAGCCGGGCCTCGTCATCACCTTCGACGAGGTCGAGGCCATGGGCCGCGCCGCGGATGCGCGCGACGGCGAGCTGGCTGACAGCCTGATGCAATGCCACAGCATCTCGGATGTTGCGGTCATCATCTACACCTCGGGCTCCACCGGGAAGCCGAAGGGCGCCATGCTGACCTTCGGCAATATGCGCGCCTCGGCCGTGGGGCTGCTGGAGCGCTACCTTCCGGGCACCGGCTGGTCCACGCTGTCCTACCTGCCGCTCTGCCACGTCGCGGAGCAGAGCACGACGCTCTACGCGCCGCTCTACGCCGCATCACGCGTGGATTTCGGCGAGAGCCTGCGCACCGTGCAGGAGGATCTGCGTGAGGTGGCGCCGACCACCTTCCTCGGCGTGCCGCGCATCTGGGAGAAGATGTATTCGGGCATCCGCGTGAAGATGGCCGAGGCGCGTCCGGCGCAGAAGCTGCTCTACAAATGGGCGATCGACGCCTGTACGCCCCTGGCGATGAAGCCCCGCGCGCAGTGGAGCAGCGCCGAGCGCGCGCGCTTCGCGGTGGCCGATGCGCTGGTCTTCCGTGCGTTGAAGAACGCGATCGGGCTGACGCGCTGCCGCGTCGCCTTCACCGGTGCAGCACCGATCTCGCCCGAGGGGATTCGCTTCTTCCGCACCCTCGGCGTGCCGCTGCTGGAGGTCTATGGCATGACCGAGACCTCCGCCGGGGTGCTGGGGCAGTCGCATGAGAACCCGGTCTCCGGCACGGTCGGCACCGCGCTGCGCGGCACCGAGATCAGGCTGGCCGAGGATGGCGAGATCCTTGCGCGCGGCGGTACCGTCTTCGCCGGCTACTACAAGAACGCCGAGGCGACGGCGGCGACCATCATCGATGGCTGGCTGCATACCGGCGATGTTGGCGAAATGGTGCAGGGCCAGATCCGCATCGTGGACCGCAAGAAGGACATCATGATCACCGCCGGCGGCAAGAACCTCTCGCCGACGGAGATCGAGAACGCGGTGAAGATATCGCCCTTCG
>JAPLOK010000431.1 GCA_026400775.1 Alphaproteobacteria bacterium
CAATCACAGGCAGATTGCCGCAAGCGGCGGCAGGCGCAAGCCCTCAGACCCGCCGCACACCCCAGAACAATGCCGAGCCACCCTTCACGACGCCGGTGATGCTGCGCCGCCAGGCCTGCGGCGGCCGCACCAGGCCGAGCGGGATGAAGGGCACTTCCTCCAGCGCCACGCGCTGCATCCCGCGCGCAATGCGCTGTTCGGCGGCGATGTCGGGGGCGGCGAACCACTCTTCGCGCAGGGCTTCCAGGCGCGGCAGGGTCGGCCAGCCGGCCCAGGCCTGCGCGCCATGCCCGCGCAGCGGCTGGTGGCTGCCGGGGACGGAGACATCCAGCCCCTCCCACGTCGTGCAGAAGGCGGACCAACCGCCCTGCTCCACCCCGTTGCGGTTGGTGCGGCGCTGGATATGCGTGCCCCAATCCATGCCCGGAAAATCCACATTCATGCCGACGCGCCGCAGCATGTCCGCGGCGACTTCCGACAGGTTCTGCAGCACCGGCAGGTCGGTGGCCGAGAGCATCACCACGCGCTGGTTGGTGTAGCCCGCGGCACGCAGCGCGGCACGCGCGGCATCCTGGCTGCGCGGGCCGGTCAGCACGCCGAGCCCCTCGTCGTTGGCCAGCGGCGTGCCCGGCGTGAACACGCCCGCCGGCACCACCGACAATGCCGGGTCGGTGCCGATCGCCGCATTCATGAAGGCGCGCTGGTCGATCGCGGACAGCAGCGCGCGGCGCACCGCGGGGTTGTCGAAGGGCGCATGCAGGAAATTGAAGCGCATCACGCCGAGATTGCCAGCGGGGTTCACCACATCGATGACGATGTCGCGGTTGCGGCGCAGCACCGGCAGCAGGTCCGGCAGCGGGGTTTCCCACCAATCGGCTTCGTTCGCCTGCAAGGCGGCGCCGGCCGTCGCGGGGTCGGGCATGATGCGCCATTCGACGCGGTCGAAATGCACCGCCTTGCTGCCAGCCAGGAAATCCGTGGCTTCCGGGCGCGCATTATAGCCGGCGAAGCGTTCATAGACCGCGACGTCGCCGGGGCGGAACTGGTCCTGGCGGAAACGGTAGGGGCCGCTGCCGACCACTTCCGTGATCTGCTGGAAGGGGTCGGTGCGCGCGATGCGCTCGGGCATGATCGCGCACATGTTCGCACTCGGTTTGCCGAGCGCCCAGGCCAGCCCCGGCCAGGGGCGGCGCAGGCGGATGCGGATGGTGCTGTCATCCGGCGCCGTGATCTCCTCCGCCAAGCCATCGAGGCGCTGGCCCAGCACATCGCGCTTCGACCAGCGGATGATGGAGGCCACGCAGTCGCGCGCACGCACCGGCTCATTGTCGTGGAAGCGCAACCCCTCGCGCAGGCGGATGGTCCAGGTCAGGCCATCGGCCGAGACCTGGTGGCCGGCGGCCATCTGCGGCTGCACGCGGTATTGCGCGTCCAGCCCGTAGAGCATGTCCCACACCATCAGCCCGTGGTTGCGCACCACAACGGCGGTGGACCAGATCGGGTCCAGGCTGGCCAGGTTGGATTGCGGGATGAAGCGCAGCACGCGCGGCGCCTGCGCGGTGGCGGGTGCTGCCAGCAGGGCCGCGCCGGCGATGGCGCTGTGACGACGTGTGATCATTATTTTCCGATTCCCCAGAAGACGGTGCCCGGCGCGCGAAACACGCCGGTGACGTTGCGGCGCCAGGCGCTGGGCTGCCAATAGAAGCCCAGCGGCACGTAAGGCATGGTCTGCATCGCGCGCGCATTCACCGCGGCCGCGATGCGAAGGGATTCAGCCGGGTTGGCGGCACCCAGCCATTGGTCGCGCAGGGTCTCGATCTCGGCGTCATTGGGCCAGCCGAACCAGGCCTGCGGGCCATTGCTGCGCAGGAAGAGGTGCACCGGCGGCATGTCCAGCGCATCACCAGTCGCCGTGGTGTGGAAGATGGACCAGCCGCCGCGCTCGACGGGCTCGCGCGAGGTGCGGCGCTGCACCAGCGTGCCCCAATCGGCGCTGACCAGTTCCACATTCATGCCGATGCGCCGCAGCAGATCCGCGGTGACCAGGGACAGCGCGTTGATCTGCGGATAATCGCCCGGTGCGACCAGCACCACGCGTTCATTGTTGTAGCCCGCCTCGCGCAGCGCGGCGCGCGCGCGTTCGACGCTGCGCACGCGCAGCACATCGCTGCCATTGTCGTTGGCCAGCGGCGTGCCACAGGCGAAGACGCCCAGGCACTCTGACCAGCCGGCCGGGTCCTCACCGGCCACCGCGCGCATGTAGTCGCGCTGGTCCACCGCCATGGCCACCGCGCGGCGGATGGCGGCGTTGTTGAAGGGCGGGTGCAGATGGTTGAAGCGCAGGCAGCCATAGGTGCCATGCAGCAGGCGCTGTTCGATCACCAGGTTACGGTTGCGGCGCATCATCGGCAGCAGGTCATGCAGCGGGTATTCCCAGTAATCCTGCTCGCCGGTCTGCATGGCGTTGGCGGCGGTGGAGCTGTCGGGGATGACGGTCCATTCCACGCGCTCAATGCGCGCCATGCGGCCGCCCGCCAGGCCGTTCGGCGGTTCCTGGCGCGGCACGTAGTCGTCATTGCGCACCCACAGCGCGCGTGTGCCGGGGTTCCATTCATTGGCGACAAAGCGGAAGGGACCGCTGCCGATGCTCTCGCGCACCTGCTGGTTGGGGTCCGTCATGGCGAGCCGCTCGGGCATGATTGGCGTGGGGCCTTGGCTACGGCCCATGGCGAGTGCGAGGAACGGGAAGGGCCGCTTCAGGCGAAACTGGAAGCGGCGATCATCGAGTGCGGTGATCTCATCGGTCGCGGCCATGACGACCTGGCCGAAGGTGTCGCGCGCGCCCCAGCGGCGGATGCTCGCCACGCAATCCCGCGCGCTTCATCGGTGGCGGTGATGTGGTCCCACACCATGTAGCCGTGGTTGCGGGTGACGACGGCGGTGGTCCAGACCGGGTCCAGGCTGGTGAGGTTGGCCTGAGGGATGACGCGCAGCGTGCGTGCGGCGGCCGGCTGGGTATAGGCCGGCGCGGGAAGTGCCGCGGCGGCTGTGGCGCCGAGCAGGGTGCGTCTTTGCATGCTTGCCTCCTTCTTGTGGGCCACAGCCTGCACGCGGCGGGCGGCCCGCCGCAAGGGTTCAGCGGAACAGCACCGAGGGCAGCCAGGTCGCGAGTTCGGGAAATGCCATCAGGATGACTAGACCCAGGCATTGCAGCGCCACGAAAGGGATCACGCCGCGATAGACATCGCGCGCCGTCACACCCTTGGGCAGCACGGACTGGATGTAGAACAGAGTGGGCCCCAGCGGCGGCGTGAGGAAGCTCGTTTGCAAATTCACCGCAATCATCACGCCGAGCCAGATGGGGTGGATGTCCATCTGCAGCAGCACCGGCCCCACGATGGGGATGACGATGATGACGATCTCCACGAAGTCCAGCGGGAAGCCCAGGATGAAGATCACCAGCATCACCACGAAGAGCGCGCCATATTTGCCGCCGGGCATGGCTTCGAGGAAATGGCGGATCATCTCGTCGCCGCCCAGGCCGCGGAACACCAGGCTGAACAGCGTAGCACCGATCAGCGTGGCGAAGATCATCGCGGTGACGGTCATGGTGGAATGCGAGACGCTGCCGAGCATGCCGGTGCGGAAGCTTCGCCATAGCGACAGCGAGATGCCATAGGCGAGCACCATGCCGAGCAGGCCCGCGGTGAGCATGGCCAGGCGGTCTGGCAGCGGCGCTTCCATGCGGCCGATGCGCATGTCGAAGAAGGTGGCCAGCACCACCATCAGCACGGCGGCGAGGGCGGCGGCGTAGATCGGCCAGGGCCTGCCCTCGGTGTTGCGCAAGCCCGCCAGGAGCGTCGCGCCGATGGCGCCGACGGAGGCCGCCTCGGTGGGCGTTGCGATGCCGCCCAGGATGCTGCCCAGAACAGCCATGATGAGCGCGATCGGCGGCACCAGCGCGCGCGCGAGCTGGCCGCCGGTGACACCCTCGCGTTCCGACACCGGAATGGGCGGGCCGACCTCGGGGCGCAGCCAGGCCAGCGTGAGCTGGTAGATGATGTAGATGCCGGCGAGCATCAGGCCAGGGATCATGGAGCCCGCGAAAAGCTCACCCACCGAGATGGTGTCGATGCTGAATTTGCCCTGCGCCAGCTGCGCTTGCTGGTAGGCGCCGGCCAGCACCTCACCCATGATGACCATGACGGTGGATGGCGGGATGATCTGCCCCAATGTGCCGGCGGCGCAGATGGTGCCGGTGGCAAACGCCGGATCATAGCGGTGCTTCATCATCGCCGGCAGGGCGATCAGACCCATGGTGACGACGGTGGCGCCCACGATGCCGGTGGACGCCGCAAGCAGCGCGCCGACCAGCGTCACCGAGACGGCGAGCCCGCCGCGCAGCGAGCCGAACAGACGGCCCATGGCTTCGATCAGTTCCGGCGCAATGCGGGATTTCTCCAGCATCATTCCCATAAAGATGAAGAGCGGGATGGCGATCAGCACTTCCGAGGTCATGGTGCCGAACAGGCGCTGCGCCAGCGCGCCCAACAGGAACATGTCGAAGGCGCCGAACATCACGCCGAGCAGCGCGAAGATCACCGCGCAGCCGGTCAGGATGAAGACCACGGGAATGCCCGTCATGATCAGCGTGCACAGCGCGATCATCATGAACAGGTCGAGCCATTGGCCGGTGGCGGAAGTGCTCATTGTGCTGCCCTCAAGCGCCGGGCGGCGGCTTCGCCGCCTTGGCTGCGCCGCGCAACGCGCATCGCGGGTGGGAAGGGCTCGTGGGCGGCGCCGCGCGCCGTGCGCGCGGATGCTCGGAGGGGCGCGGTGGCTATGGCCATGATGGCGCTAACCCTCGGCCATGGTCTGGCGGCGGGGGAAGATGCTCTCGGCCGCACCGCTCAGCACCGCCACGGCGCGGATCAGGATCGAGAGCGATTGCAGCGCCAGCAGCGCCGCCATCACCAGGATCAGCGATTTCAGCCAGGGTTGCAGCGGCAATCCGCCCACCGCCATCGGACCTTCACCCATGCGGAAGCTGCGCTCCACATAGCCGAAGGAGGCCCACCAGAGCAGCGCGCAGAAGGGCAGCACGGTCAGCAATATGCCTGCGATGTCGGTGATGGCCTTCTTGCGTTCGGACCATTGGCCATAGAAGAAATCGACGCGCACATGCGCATCCAGCAGATAGGCATAGCCGATCGCCAGCATGAAGAGCGCGGCGTGGATATAGACCACGCTCTCCTGCATCCAGACGAAGCTGGAGGACCAGACATAGCGCAGCACCACGACCAGGAACTGCACCAGCACCACCGCGACCGCGAGCCAGCGCGCGCTCATGCCGATGGCGCGCGAGACAGCGTCGATACCGTCCGCCAGCTTCAATGCGGCGTGCATCAACCCCAGCGGATCGGCAGGGTGCGGGAGTTGAAGTTGGCGGCGTAGGTCTGCGCGTAATAGCCGGCCGAACGGTTGCGGAAGGTGGCGTAGCTGTCGGCGATGCGCTTCACCAGCGCGTCATTGTGGTTGCGCAGCTCGGCCAGCATTTCACCGGCGGTGTTGCCGAGCGCGATCAGCAGATCGCGCGGGGCTTCGCGCACCACCACCTGATGCCGCGTGACCAGCTCCTGCAAGGCGACCGGGTGGCGCACATCATATTCGGTGGTGGTGAAGTCATGCATCGAGGCCGCGACGGCCGAGACGATGGCCTTCAAATCATCGGGCAGCGCGTTCCAGCGGGCCATGTTGATGCCGATTTCCTCGGCGCTCGACGGCTCCTGCACGCCCGGGAAGTAGTAGTTCTTTGCGACCTGGTGCAGGCCCAAGGGCGCATCGCTGAACGGGCCGAGGAATTCGGCGGCGTCGATCGTGCCCGATTGCAGCGCGGAGAAGATCTCGCCCGCCGGCAGGTTCACGACGGACGCACCGGCGCGGCGGAACATCTCCGCACCCAGGCCGGTGGTGCGGAAGCGCAGGCCCCGGAAATCCTCGATGCCGCGGATTTCGCGGCGGAACCAGCCGAGCCATTGCGGCCCGCTATCGCCGCAGATGAAGGGCTTGATGCCGAAGCGGCCGTAGATTTCGTCGTACATCGCCTGGCCGCCGGCATGCATCATCCAGCCCTGGCGTTCCTGCGCCGTCAGGCCGAAGGGGAAGCTGCCGAAGAAGCCGATGCCGGGCGACTTCGAAATCCAGAAGGCGGGCACGCCGTGGTAGAGATCGGCGGTGCCGGCGGCGACCGCGTCAAAGGCGCCAGGTGCCGGCACCACTTCGCCCGCGGAGAACAGCCGCACCGTCAGGCGTCCGCCCGACAGCGCGCCGATCCGGTCGGCCACGCGCTGCGCCGCCACGCCTGGGCCGGGCAGGTTGCGCGGCCAGATGGTGACCATGCGCCACTCGATGCGCCCCTGCGACAGTGCGGGGGTGGCGAGGGCTGCGCTGCCGATGGCGGCTGCCTGGGCGAGGGTGCGACGCTGCATGGAATGGCTCTCCGGATTGTGCGTGGCACGAAGAGTGGCAGCAATCCGGCGGGGCTGCCAAGTGGTTACACCTGGAAGACCACCGGGAAATCCGCCCCCTCCAGCGGCGCACCATCGGCCAGCGTCAGGTGCCGCAGCGGTGGCGAACCCCGCCCCTTGCGGTCGATGAAATACGCATCCTCGCCCACCCAGCGCGCCGACATCACGCGGCGGCGCAGCGCGGGCGAGCTATTGGCAGGCGCCCCATGCACGCAGTGGAAATCAAAGGCCACCGCATCGCCAGGCTCCATCGCCCAGCCCAGAATGGTGTATTGGTCGCGCGCCGCGTCGATATCAGGCAGTTCCACGCTCGCGTCATTCTCGTACAGGTCGGTGCCGTCGAAGCGCTTGGGCTTGTGGTTCACGCCCCAGCGATGCGAGCCCGCCACGCATTCAAGCGTCGTTTCGCGCGGCACCGGGTCCAGCGGAATCCAGAAGCTGACCGATTGCTCGCCGCCCACGCAGTAATAGGGGCTGTCCTGGTGCCAGGGCGTCACGATGGAGGTGCCGGGTTCCTTGACCAGGATATGGTCGTGGAAGAAGCGCGCCACGCGGCTGCGCATCAACTGTGCTGCGATCTCCGCGCCCGGCCCGTGCAGCACAAAATCGCGCAAGGGGGCCACGCGCTGCCAGTTGCACAGATCCTGGAAGAAGGGCGCCGAGCCATCCTTGGGCGTGTAGCTGCGCTCATAGGGGCTGGGGTCGGCCATGACGGCGGCGATGCCCTCGCGCAGGCGCTCCACCCAGGGGGCGAAGGCGCCCTTGATCAGGATGGCGCCGTCGCGCTGATATGTCTCGATATCGGTCTCGGTGATCATGGGTCACATCGTGCCAGGATAGGCGCCGCCGTCCAGAAGGATGTTCTGCGCGGTGATGAAGCCGGCATGGGCGCTGCAGAAGAAGGCAGCGGTGGCACCGAATTCCTCGGCCGTGCCCAGGCGCCGGGCGGGGATGGATTTCACGCCATCGCGCGCGACATCCTCCATGCTTCGGCCTGAGACTTCGGCCGCCTTGGCCCAGTTGCTGCGGATGCGATCGGTGTCGAAAGGCCCGGGAAGCAGGTTGTTGATGGTGACATTGTAGGGTGCCGCGCGCCGCGCCAGCGCACTGACCGCGCCCGTCAGCCCCGCCCGCGCGCCATTGGACAATTCGAGCGACCCGATGGGCATCCGCACCGAATAGCTGGTGATGTTGATGATGCGCCCGAAGCCGCGATTCATCATGCCCTGCACCACCGCGCCGATCAGCGCGATCGGCGTGATCATGTTGTTTTCGACTGCGGCGCGCCAGTCATCGAGGGAGAACTGCGTGAATTCGCCCGGCGGCGGGCCGCCGGCATTGGTGATGAGAATATCCGGGTTGGGGCAGGCGGCGAGCAGGGCGGCGCGGCCGGCCTCGGTCGTGACATCGGCCTGGATGGCGGTGACGCCGGCATTGGTCATGCCGCGCAGCTGGGTGGCGGCGGCTTCCAGTGCTTCCATGCCGCGGGCGGCGATGATCAGGTTCACGCCTTCCCGCGCCAGCGCCATGGCGCAGCCGCGCCCCAAGCCCTTGGATGCGGCGCAGATGATGGCGGTGCGGCCTGCGATGCCCAGTTCCATGCGTGTCCTCCGTTTCGGTTGGCGGAAGAATTGCGCGCATGGGGCCGTCTGTCACCACAGGTTATGCCAGCGCACCCCCGCCTGCGGCGCCGCGCGCGGCGCATCCGCAACACTCCGATAGGCTGGCGTCGCCACCGGCGGCGCCAGCCAGCAATCCGCGGCACCCAGGCTGCGCGTGCAGAACGGCGCGGGCGCCGCAGCCGCACTCTCCTCCGGCCCGCAATAGGGTTGCCCCCGGTCCAGGCGGACCAGCGAGCAATCCCGCCCGGTCACCGCCGAGACCGCCATATCCGGCACCGTCCGCCCCGCCAGCGTCAAAGCCGCGATATTCACGCCGGCCGTGGCCACGATGGCCGGGCCGTCGCAGGCCGCCAGCGGCAGGATCAGGACAAGGGGGATCAAACGTCTCACCCCCCCACCCTGCCACGCGGCCCTTAACGCGCCCCGAAGCGGCGGCTATACCCTGCCGCATCAAACGGGGAATTCCAGTGCCGGATTTGGTGGACGAGGTCGAAGAGGAACTGCGGCAGGAACGCACGCAGGCGTTGCTGAAGAAATACGGCAGCGCGCTGACGGGCCTGGCGCTGCTGATCCTGGGCGGCGTCGGCGGCTGGCAGGGCTGGGCCTGGTGGGAAAACCGCAATGCCACCGCGGCCGCCACGGAATATCTCGGCGCCACGCGCGCCGCGGCTGAAGAAGGCGCCGACATCAAGGCCATCGCCGAACGCCTAGCCGGCATCGGCAATGACGCACCCACCGGTTACCGCACTTTGGCCCGCCTGCGCGCCGCAGCCCTGGCCGCCGAGGCCGGGGAGCGTGATCGCGCACTCGCCATCTGGAACCAGGTCGCCGGCGATCCGGGTGCCGACCAGCTGTATCGGGACCTGGCCCTGCTGTTGTGGGGGCTGCATGGCCTCGAAGCCGGCAACCCGGCCGAGATCGAAACCCGCCTAGCACCCCTGGGGGCCGCCGGCCCCTGGCGCGCTTCGGCCCGCGAGGTGCTGGCGCTGGCCGCCATGGCGCGCGGCAACGCCGCCGAAGCCCGCCGCCGCCTGACCGAACTGGCCGCCGACAACGACACGCCGCGCGGCATCCGCGAACGCGCACAACGACTTCTGACCGGAATCGAGGGTTGAGCATGGCATCGCGCCGAATCGCATTGCTGGGTGCCGCGGGCCTTGTGCTGTCGGGCTGCGACACCGTCCAGGACCTGGCCGATAGCGTGCTGGCCACCCGCAAGGAGCCGCTGCCCGGAACCCGCGTACCCGTCATCTCCATGGCTGACCGGCAGCTGCGCGTGGACACCGACGCCGCCAATCGCCGCCTGACCCTGCCCGAACCCGCGGTCAACACGGATTGGCTGCAGCCCGGCGGCAATGTCAGCCATTCGCCCGGACACCCCGCTTTGCCGCGCCCCTTGGGCGAGGTGTGGCGCGTCTCGATCGGCTCGGGCATGGGCTTCCGCCAGCGGCTGACCGCGCAGCCCGTGGCGACCGCCGATACGCTCTTCGCCATGGATGCCTTCGGCTGGATCACCGCGCTCGACATCGCGCGCGGCGGCCGGCGCTGGCAGACGGATACCCGCCCGCGGCGCGACCGTGACGGCGCGCTGGGCGGCGGCATGGCCCTGTCGGACGGCACCCTCTACGCCGTCACCGGCCTTGCGGAGGTCATGGCCATCAACGCGGAGAATGGCGAAATCCGCTGGCGCGCCGGCCTGGCCGGGGCGGCGCGCGGCGGCATCGCCGTGGCCGGTGGGCGCATCTTCATCCCGACAGTGAACAATGCCGTGCTGTGCCATTCCATTGAAGATGGGCGCCAGCTCTGGACCTATGCCGGACAGGAAACGCGGGCCATCGCGCTGGGTCTCGCGGCACCCGCGGTGGCTGAGGATCTGGCAGTCTGCGGCATGCCCTCGGGCGAATTGGTCGCGCTGCGCGTGGCCGATGGCAGGCCAGCCTGGTCGGAGAGCCTGGCGTCCAACCGCGCCGCCGCGGCCTCCATGGCCGATCTCGGCGCCATCGTCGCGATGCCCGTGATCGATCGCGGGCGCGTCTTCGCGATCGGGCTGGGCGGGTCGGCCATCGCGCTGGATCTGCGCTCGGGCCGGCGCGTGTGGGAGCGCGATGTCGGTGGCATCACCACGCCATGGTCGGCCGGGGACTGGGTGTTCATCATCTCGCTGGACAACCAGGCCATGGCGCTGGGCCGCGATGATGGCCGCGTGCGCTGGATCACGCAGCTGCCGCGTTTCGAGGATGAGCGGCGCAACCGCGGCCGCATCACCTGGGGCCCGCCGGTGCTGGCCGGTGGGCGGCTGCTGCTGGCCGGCAGCCATGCGCAGCTCTTCGAACTGGAAGCGACCGATGGCGAGATCGGCGCGCGGCTGCGCATGCCGGCCGGGGCGCAGATCGCGCCGGCCATCAGCAATGGCAGTGCCTACTATATGGCCGACAATGGCGTGCTGGTCGCGTTGCGTGGGGTGGGCTGAGGCGGTCTCGCACAGGCGAGGAGGCCAAGGACCTGCGCTGATATTTCAAAATGCGGCCGCATCGAAGCTGGCGCATTCGCCAGCGAGGGCCAACGAGCCTGACCGGCGCCGTCCTTAATCCTTGAGGGTCAGTTTGCCTGCCGCCCGGCGCTTGGGGCCCATCAATTGGTCGCAGGCGCCGGCAGGGCCGGCACGGCCGGCACCGCCGCCGGCGCATCCAGGATGGACCGCTGCTGCACGGTGCCACGGTCCAGCACCGCCAGCAGCAGCGATAGCGCGAAGAACACGGTGGCCAGGATGGCGGTGGTGCGCGTCAACAGGTTCGCCGTGCCGCGCCCACCCATGAATCCACCCATGCCCTGCGAGGAGCCGATGCCAAGCCCCCCACCCTCGCTGCGCTGGACCAGCACAACGCCGATCAGGGCAAGGGTGACGAACAGGTGCAGGACGAGAAGGACGGTCGACATGATCCGGGCCGTTTAGCCCTCTGGCACCGCGCGGGCAATGGCCAGGAAATCCTCAGCCACCAGGGAGGCCCCGCCGACCAGCGCGCCATCGACATCCGGCATGAAGCTGTGCATGGCGGCGATCTCGGCCTCGGTGGGCGTGCGGCCGGTGCCGATCGCCCAGACCGGCTCATAGGCCACAATGCCGCCGGCGGTGATGAAGCCCAAAGGCAGGCTTTCGGAGAGCTGCCGGCCCACCACCTCCTCGGCGCGGCCGGCATCGCGTTGCGCCTGGGTCTCGCCCACACAGACCAGCGGGATCAGGTCGGCATCCAGCGCGGCCTCGCATTTGCGGGCCACCAGGGCGCTCGACTCGCCATGATCGGCACGGCGTTCGGAATGGCCCAGAATGACATGTGTGGCGCCAGCATCGCGCAGCATCGGCGCGCCGATATCACCGGTATGCGCGCCATGGCCCGCGGGGTGGCAATCCTGCCCGCCCACCGCGACGGTGCTGCCCAGCAATGTCGCGGCGACCGCCTGCACATGCAGGAAGGGCGGGCAGAGCAGCAGACGTGCCCCCAGCCCCGGTGCCATGTCACGCACCGCATCGGCCAGCCGGCGTGCGCCGCGCCAGGTGCCGTTCATCTTCCAATTGCCCGCGATCAGCGGGCGAATCCCTGGTGTCATCCGCCGCTTTCCTTCCTGAAACATGCTTGATCGGGCTGCGCGCGTTTGGCAAGCGGCCCGGGCTTCGCTATGCGGACGGAATGCTGATGAAACTCCGCGCCCTGGCCGGGACCTGGGTCGCCAAGGTCCTCTTCGTACTGCTGATCCTCTCCTTCGCCGTCTGGGGGATCGAGGACATGCTGCGCAATATCGGGCGCGAGACCGCGATCGCGCGCGTCGATGGCCAGCCACCGGTCGAGTTGACCGAGGCGCAGGACAGCCTGCGCCGCGAAGTCCAGCGCCTGCAGCGCGCCACCGAAGGCCGCTTCCAGGTCGATGGCCGCATCCGCCCCATTCTGGCGCAGCAGGCCGTGGAGAGCCTGGTGATCGACCGCGTTGTAGGCCGCGAAGTGAACCGCATGGGAGTTGCCGTCCCCGATGGCGCGGTGCGCGACTACATCTGGTCGATCCCTGGCTTCCAGGGTGCCGATGGCCGTTTCTCGCGCCTGACCTTCGACAATTTCCTGCGCCAGAACGACCTGACCGAGGACCGGCTGTTGCAGATGCTGCGCGCCGACCTCGCACGGCAGCAGATCTTCAACGCGGTGCGCGCGGGCGCGCTGGTGCCGCCGGTGGCGGCGCAGCGCCTGCTGGCCTGGCAGCTGGAAAGCCGCAGCGTGAACCTGGTGGAATTGCGCGTGGCCGATGCGCCCGAACCCGATGCGCCGACCGAGGCGCAGCTCGCGCGCTTCCACGAAAACAACGCCGATCGCTTCAGCCGCCCTGAACTGCGCGAGGTATCGGTGGGCCTGCTGAACGCCGCCATCCTGGTGCCGCAGATGGAGGTCTCCGAGCGCGAGATCGAGGACGCCTACGCCGCGCACCGCGCGCGCTATGAAACGCCCGAACGCCGCCGACTGTTGCAGGCGCTGATGACCAACGAAGAGGCCGCGCTCCGCATCGCCGAGCTTTGGGTGGGCAGCGCCGATGACGCGCCGGTGGAGGCCGCGGTACGCGAAGCCGGCGGCACCTGGACCGACCTGGGCGTGGTGGAACGGGGCGCCCTGCCGCTGCCCGCATTGGCGACGGCGGGCTTCGCGCTGGATGCCAATGGCGTGTCCACGCCGGTGCGCACGCCGTTTGGCTGGCACGTGCTGCATGTGACGGAAATCCAGGCCGGCGCCACGCGCGCCCTGGCCGAGGTGCGCGAGGAATTGCGCCAGGAAGTCGCGGCCGAAAAGGCCGCGGACGCCGCCTTCGACCGGGTGAACAGCATCCAGGATGCGCTGGCCGGTGGCGCTTCGGTCGAGGAAGCCTCGCAGCGCTACGGCATGCGCGTGGTGGCCGCGCGCATCGACGCGATGGGCCGCAACGCGGAAGGCCAGGAGGTGGCGCTGCCGGTGCCCCCCGCCGCGCGCCGCGCGCTGTTCGCGGAAATCTTCACCACCGCCCGCGGCTCCGCCCCGCGCCTGCATGAAGGCGAATTCGGCTTCGCCGCGATCGAGGTGAAGGAGGTCACGCCCGCCGCCCTGCGCCCGCTGGCCGAAGTGGCCGAGGAGGTGCGCGCGGCCTTCATCGCCGATGCGCGCCGCCGCCACCAGGAGCAGCGCGCCGCGGCCCTGCTCGCGGCCACGCGCGCCGGGCGCTCGCTGGAAGATGCCGCGCGCGAGGCCGGCGTCCCGATTGAGGCGATCGGCCCCTTCCCGCGCCAGCCCGGCCAGGGCAACCCGGTGCCACGCGAATTCCTGGGCCCGATCTTCGAATTGCGCGCCAATGAGACCACCATGGTTCCAGGCCCGACCAGCTTCGCGGTGGCGCAGTTGACGGGCGTGACGGCGGCCGATCTTTCCGACCAGGCCGAGGCGCTGGCCACGCTGCGCCAGGAAGGCGCGCAGGCGGTGGCGGAGGATCTCGAGACGCAATTCGCCAATGCGCTGCGCGCACGTTCGGATGTGCGCATCAATGCGCGTTTGCTGGAACAGTTGGGGCGGGAATAAGCTGCCCCTGTCACGATCAAGGAATCTCCCTTTGGACCAGCACGCCCCCAGCACCCTGCCCACCGCCGCCGGCGGCAGGCTGGTCTGGCGCGAGCGTGTTGCGGATCTGGAAACCCCGGTCGGCGCGTTCCTGAAGCTTGCGGATGGCAAGCCCTATTCCTTCCTGCTGGAGAGCGTGGAAGGAGGCGCGGCGCGCGGGCGCTATTCCGCGATTGGCCTGGCGCCGGACCTGGTCTGGCGCTGCCGCGATGGCCAGGCTGAGGTGAACCGCCACGCACTGACCGCACCGCACGCCTTCACGCCCGATGACCGGCCCGCGCTGGCCTCACTGGCGGCGCATATCGACGAGGTGCGCATGCCCCTGCCGCCCGGCGTGCCGGCCATCGCGGCGGGGCTGTTCGGCTATCTCGGCTACGACATGGTACGGCTGGTGGAGCGCCTGCCCAGCCTGCGCCCCGATGTGCTAGGCGTGCCCGATGCGGTGATGATGCGGCCCACGGTGATGGCCGTGTTCGACCATGTGCGCGACATCCTGATCCTGGCCAGCCCGGTCTGGCCCGGTGATGACGCGGCCGAAGCCGAAGCCCGGCTGGACGCCGCCGAGGCGCTGCTGGACCGCCCGGTGCCCCGCCCTGCCCCGCCCGCATCGCTGCCGGCACCCGGCGAGCCTTCCAGCAATTTCACGCGCGAAGGCTTCATCGATGCGGTGGAGCGCGCGAAGGAATACATCCGCGCGGGCGATGCCTTCCAGATCGTGGTGTCGCAGCGTTTCGCGCTGCCCTTGGCGCTGCCGCCCTTCGCGCTGTACCGCGCGCTGCGGCGGATCAACCCTGCGCCCTACCTGACCTTCTTCGATTTCGGCGGTTACGCCACCGTGGGCGCGTCACCGGAAATCCTGGTGGCACTGAAGGAGGGCGCGGTCACGATCCGCCCGCTGGCCGGCACCCGCCCGCGCGGCAAGACGCCGGAAGACGACAAGCGCCTGGAGGCCGAATTGCTGGCCGA
>JAPLOK010000251.1 GCA_026400775.1 Alphaproteobacteria bacterium
GGCATGACCGAGATCAGCCCGCTGGGCTCCACCAATGCCCGCAAGCCCGAGAATGCCGACTGGTCGGACGCCGAATTCCTGGCCTATTCGCGCAAACAGGGGCGGCCACATTTCGGCGTGGATCTGCGCGCGCTGGATGCCGTCGGCGCGCCGATCGCGGCCGATGACAAGGCCTTCGGCGAGCTCGAAGTGCAGGGCCACTGGGTGGCCAGCGCCTATT
Source organism: Alphaproteobacteria bacterium (assembly GCA_026400775.1). Lineage (GTDB taxonomy): Bacteria > Pseudomonadota > Alphaproteobacteria > Acetobacterales > Acetobacteraceae > Rhodovarius. Next base: position 221 of record JAPLOK010000251.1, read on the forward strand.
TCAACCGCGAGACCGATGAAGCCTTCACGCCAGATGGCTGGATGCGCACCGGCGATGTCGTGACCATCGATCCGCTCGGCTGCATCGAGATCGTCGATCGCGCCAAGGATGTGATCAAATCCGGCGGCGAATGGATCAGTTCCATCGCGCTGGAGAACATCGTCCTGGCGCATCCCGATGTGCAGCTGGCCGCCGTGATTCCCGCGCATCACCCGAAATGGGACGAACGCCCGCTGCTGCTGGTGGTGCGCAAGCCCGGCACCGATCCCAGCCGCGAGAGCATCCTGGCCACTTACGAGGGCCGCATCGCCAAATGGTGGGTGCCGGACGCGGTGGAATTCGTCGACAGCCTGCCGCTGACGGCCACCGGCAAGCTGTGGAAGGCGGAGTTGAAAAAGGCCTGGGCCGATTACCGCCTGCCGGGGTGATGTCAGGCGGCCAGGGCTCTGCCTGTCAGGGCCTGTTGCAGGCGAGCGCGCAGGGCCACGGTCATCTCGTTGAAGACCAGGCCGAGCCTGCCATCGCCTCGATCTGTCGCCCTGGCGGGCAGTTCCAGCCCGGCCCAGCACAGCACCATCATCTCGCCATTGGCCACCGGCGCTGATGCCGCCTCCACCCCGGCACCACCATTGGAGATATCGAGCAGCCGCGCCGTGATCGACATGCCATTCTTGCGGCGCAGGGTCACCATCTGATCCATGGGGCTGCGCGCTTCGGAACGCCGATCGACATCGGGCGTCGCGGTGCGCGTCGCGCGGACCAGGCCGCCCTGCAGATCCCGCAGCGCATTGCGCACCTGTTCCGCGGTCGCGCGCATCTGCTGGGCTTCCTGCCCGGTCTGCCGGGCGATGCCGGCAATGCCCTGAACACGTGTGGTGACATCACGCACGGCGCTGGCGGAGGCAGCCACGGCGCCCGCGATCTCACGCGTGGCGCTGCTTTGTTCTTCCATCGCCTGCGCGACCTCTGCGGCATTCTGGTCCACGCTGGCGATGCTGCCAGCGATGCCACGCACCGCCTCGACCGTCTGCTGGGTGTGCTGGCCCACTTGGGCCAGCTGGGCATTGATCTCCTCGGTGCGGCGGGCCGTCTGGGTGGCCAGGGTCTTCACCTCGCCGGCCACCACGGCGAATCCCTTCCCGGCCTCGCCGGCGCGCGCGGCCTCGATCGTGGCATTCAACGCCAGCAGATTGGTCTGGCCGGCAATGTCGCTGATCAACCGGGCGACCTCGGCGATGCTGCCCACGGCGCCCTGCAATTGCTGCATGCTGGCATTGCCGGCTTGTGTGCCGTTCACAGCGCCGCGCACCGCATGGTTCGCTGTCTGCATGCGCTGGCTGATGTCGCGGATGCTGGCAGAGAGTTCTTCGGTCGCGCTGGCCACCGTATCGGCGGACATCTGTGCGGCACCTGCCGCGGCAGCGGCTGCCTCGGTCTCGCGCATGCCCTGTTCAGCAGCATTGGCCATGCGCAGCGCGGCCTCCGCCACATCCTCCATCTGCCGCCAGACATCGGCCACGGCCGCGCGCGTTTCAAGTTCGATGCGATCAGCCAGTTCTTGTATCGCCGACGTCCGCGCCTCGGCGGCTGCCAGCATCGATGCCTCCCGCGCAGCGCGCAGCTTCGTCGCTTCGCGGGCATTCTCGCGAAAGACCAGAATGCTTTGCGCCATCTGGCCGATCTCGTCGCGCCGATCCAGGCCTGGAATCTCGGTCTCCACCGCGCCATCGGCCAGGCGGACCATTGCCTCGCGCTGGAGAAGCAGGCCGCGAACCACGCGCCGCTGGATCAGCACCGCCGCGCCCAGCAACAGAAACACACCCGTCAGCGACAGCACCGCCATCATCCAGATGCCGGCGACGCCGCGTGCCTCGGCCGCCTGCACAAGCTGCGATGTCTCGGCGATCTGCGCATCGAGCATGGCGCCGATGCTCTCGGTCAGCGGGTCGACCGCCGGGTAGAGCCGCTGCACCACCAGCTGATCCAGCGCGGCCGTGTCTTGCCGTCGCAGGATGTCTCCCAGCTGGCGAACCAGCCCGTCGGCAGCGGCAATGCGCCCGCGCGCATCCTCCATGGCCGTCATGGCGCCCGGCGCCATCTCGCCGCGTGAGGCCGCGCCGCGAACCGCGGTCCAGGCGTCAGCGATCCGCGCCTCGGCGCGCCGCAATTCTTCGCGCCCCTCGTCCCAGCTCATGCCGCCATTGCGGACCTTGTGCGCGAGATCGACCACCGAGACCGCGTAACCGTCCGACAGCAGCTTGAGGTCGGCGAGGCGACTGGCCGCAGATGTCTGCAGCACCCGAATGGCCTCGGTGTTGGTCCACAGCAACCTTATGCCCGCGGCACCATTCGCAATGGCCAGAAGCATGCCCGCGCCCAAGACCAGGGGCAGCATCCAAGCGATACGTACGAATCGATTGAGCATTCTCGGCCGCAACCTTCATTGAAGGCCGCAATCATGATCAGCAACTCTGAACATTTCGCTAACGCGGTGCTAGTGTTGTTGACGTGTCACCTCTGCGCATCCTCATTCTCATCGCGGGCATCGCCTCCCTCTGCACGCTGCCCATCGCCTTTGGTGCTCTGGCCGCGCTCGAGGCCACGCGCGTTCCGGGCAGCGCGGGCGAACTGATCCATGCCGGGCAGATCGCACTCATCGCCCTGCCCTTCGCCGGCCCATTCGTGGCGCTGGCCGCCTGGCGCGCCCGCGGCGGCTTCGCCTGGCTGCTGGCCATCAGCATTCCCGCGACACCCATCCTCGCCATCGCGGCCATGCTGCTGGGGCAGGCCATGGCCGAGCGCGATGCCGGGCTGCGCGCCGACCAGGCGCCGACCGAGAATGTGGCACTCGCCGCCTTCCTCGCACGGCCCGATGCGCCCGATGTGCTGGTGCTGCGCAGCCGCGGCCTGACCGCCATCCCGCCCGCCGTCTTCGCCGCCCCCTTCCTGCGCGAACTGGTGCTCGAGGATAATGCGATCAGCGCCCTGCCCGATGCGCTGCTCGATATGCCAGCGCTGCGTGTGGTTCGCGTCACCAACAACCCGATCCCGCGTGCCGAGATCGTGCGCTTCGCGCTGGTGCAACGTGCCCAAGGACGCGACATCCGCATCATCCCCTGATGCGCAAGGCATGAAAGAAACGCCTTGCGCCACCCTGCGCGCGGGTCTTGCATGGCGCCATCAGCGAAGGAGACCGCGATGAAACCCGCCCTTTTGGCCGCAGCCCTGGCCTTGATGGCCAGCACGGCCATGGCCCAGCAACCGCGCGTCCTGCGCATCGCCATGACGGCCGCAGATGTGCCCACAACCTCCGGCATGCCCAATAACGGCTTCGAAGGCATGCGCTTCCTGGGCTATCCGGTCTTCGAGGCGCTGACCGCTTGGGACCTCTCCGACCCCGCGCGCCCCGCAGGGCTGCGCCCGGGCCTTGCCGAACGTTGGGAACAGGATGCGGCAGATCCGCGGCTGTGGCGCTTCCATCTGCGGCGCGGCGTGCAGTTCCATGACGGCACGGCCTTCAACGCCGATGCGGTGATCTGGAACCTCGACCGCTTCTTCCGCAATGACAGCCCGCAATTCGACGCCACCGGCAGCGCCATCACCCGCGGCCGCATCCCGGTGCTGGAGAGCTACCGCAAGATCGACGACTTCACGGTCGAGATCCGCACCACGCGCCCGGTCTCCTACTGGCCGTACCTCCAGGTCTATATCCTGATCACCTCGCCGCAATCCTTCGAGGCCGCGGGCCGCGACTGGGCGCGGGTTGCAGCCCTGCCGGCCGCCGGCACCGGGCCGTTCCGCATCAGCCGCTTCGTGCCCCGCCAGCAGGCCGAACTCTCGCGCAACGACAATTACTGGGACAGCGCACGCCGCGCGCGGGTGGAGCGCGTGCTGCTGCTGCCCATGCCGGAAGCCACCACGCGGCTCGCAGCCCTGCGCTCCGGCCAGGTGGATTGGGTGGAGGTGCCGCCGCCCGATGCCATCCCCTCGCTGCGCCAGGCGGGCTTCCAGATCAGCACCGGCTCCTACCCGCATGTCTGGCCATGGGTTTTCGCCGCTGGGCGACCGAACAGCCCCGTCGCCGATATGCGTGTGCGGCAGGGCCTGAACTACTGCATCGACCGCCCCGCCATGGTGCAGCTGCTCAACGGCACGGCCGAACCGAGCGTGGGCTTCTTCAAGCCCAATGACCCGAATTTCGGCAGCCCGCAGAACCAGTACCGCCTGGACGCGGCGCGCGGCCGGGCGCTGTTGGCCGAAGCCGGCTTCAACGCGCAGCGCCCGCTGACGCTGCGCGTGGGCATCTCCACCTCCGGCTCCGGCCAGATGCTGCCGCTGCCGATGAACGAGTTCCTGCAACAGCAGCTGCAACAGAATTGCGGCGTGCGCGTCGCCTTCGAAGTGGTGGAATGGAACACCCTGCTCGCCGGCCTGCGCGCCGAACCGGGCCAGCCTGCCTGGCTCGGCGCGGATGCGCTGAACATCAGCCTGGTCTCCTCGGACGCGGCACAGATGGCGCGCTGGTTCATCAGCGCCAACTTCACCCCGCGCGGCTCCAATGCCGGGCATTGGCGGGACGAGGCCTTCGATACCGCCTTCACCGCGCTGGAGACCGAGCGCGACCCCGCGCGCATCGCAGCCCTGCTGCGCACCGCGCATGAACGCCTGGTGGACAACCCGCCCTGGCTCTGGATCGTGCATGACCTGAACCCGCGCGCCATGTCCCGCCGGGTGCAGGGTTTCACCCCGCCGCAATCCTGGTTCATCGACCTGGCGACGGTGACGGTGCAGTAGCCGCTTGGGGCCGGCCATTGATGGCCGGCCCTTCTGCGCCGATCATGCCCCCGCGACACCAAAGGGGAAGCCGCCATGATCGTCGATCTTCGCATCTACACCTGCAAGCCCAACAAGCTGCCCGCCTTCCTGAAGCTCTATGAGGAGAAGGCCTGGCCCTTGCAGTTGAAATACCTGGAAAACTGCGTTGGCTGGTACCAGACGGTGGAAGGCGCGCTGAACACCGTCGTCCATATGTGGGGCTATGCCGACCAGGGCGACCGCGAACGCCGCCGCGCGGCCATGGCCGCCGACCCGGCCTGGGGCGAATACCTCAAGGCCGCAGCCGAGCAGGAATTGCTGGTGGCGATGGAAAACCGCATCCTCCGCCGCGCGCCGCACTTCGAAAAGCACTTGGCTGCCAAGGGCTGATCGGCGCGCTGACCGCCCGTCTTGCCTGCCAATAGGCAGGCAAGATGCCGGCCCGGGCCTTCGGCCTGCCGGGACTGACGGCGTTGGTGGTGATGTGTTCGGGGATCCTGGGCACGGCACTCGGGCGCTGGCGCTGGACCTGTGCCGCGTGCGCGACTGGCGGGCGCGGGGGCTGGATGCTATCGCCACCGCCTTCATTTTCATCCGCCAGCATGCTCAAGCGGTCACTGAGCGCTTGGCGCCATCGGCCCAGTGCTGCTATCGCATGCGTGATGCCGCCTCCGCACCTGACAGCGTTGAACGCCCAGGACAAGCCCGTCGAGAGGACGCCGCGGCTCGGCTGGCTGCGTTCGGCCAATCCGCCGCCCAGCCCGCGACCCACGGCATTGGCCGCACCTGCCAAGGCCAGGCCGCCCGAAGTTCCGCCGACGATCGAGGCCCTGACGCCCCCTCCGTCGGCGCCACCCAGGCCCGCAACCACCCGGCGGCGGTCCCAGCCCGATGATGCGGACCTGCTTGCGCACCTCCCACCCGCGCAGGTCCCCTCGCGCATGGCTACCGGCGCGGTGGTCACGCCGGATGATGCGCCGGCCACCGCATCAGCGCCCGCCATGCTCCCCGCCCCGGCGCCCTCTCCGGCGCCCGCTGCGCCGGCCAGCACAGCGCGCAACCCCGCGGCCAATCGTGCCTATCGCGCCGGCCGCGCCGGCCGCACGCCGCGGCATGCCATGTCGGCCGCCGAACTCGCCGCTTGGCGCGAGGGCGCGATGCAGGCAGGCCGCGCGCGCGACCCTATCTTCGGCGCCCCGCGCGCCTGGTGGTGGGTCGCGCTGGCACTGCTGCTGCTGCAACCGCTGGCCTATGCCGCGCTGTGGTCCGGCATGCCCGGCACGGTCGCTGATTTCCTGATGACACCGCTGGGCCGCGAGGCCTGGCTCACGCTCGGCCCGGCCTATGCCGGCTGGTCCTTCTGGGGCCTGCTGTTCGCAGCCGCGCTGCTGCTGCAATTGCTGCGGCCGCTGGAACCGGTGCTGATCCTCCTCGCCGGCGCCTATTGGGTCTGGACGGGCTTGCACCTCGCGCATCTCTCTGGCTGGCTCGCACAGAATATTCCGCCGTTGCCACTGCCGGGTTGACCCCGCGCGCGGCGCGGCGCGGGAGGATCCAATGACCACCACCGCCTGGCTGCCGCATTCCTCCCATTGGGGCGCATTCTCCGCGCGCATGGGCGCGGCCGGGCTGGAATTGCGGCCGCATCCGGCAGACCCCGACCCATCGGCCCTGCTGCACAACATGCCCACCGCCCTGAACCACCGCGCGCGCGTGGCGCAGCCCATGGTCAGGCGCGGCTGGCTGGAGCGTGGACCGGGCCCCGATGCGCGGCGCGGGCGCGATGAATTCGTGGCCCTGCCCTGGGACCGCGCGCTGGATCTGCTGGGGGCCGAACTGGCGCGGGTGCGGGATCAGCACGGGCCGGGCGCGGTGTTCGGCGGCTCCTATGGCTGGTCCAGCGCGGGGCGCTTCCACCACGCGCAAAGCCAGGTGCATCGCTTCCTGAACACCGTGCTCGGGGGGTATGTGCGCTCGGTCAACAGCTATAGCGCGGGTGCCTCGGGCGTGATCCTGCCGCGCATTGTCGGCACCATGGAGGATGTCGCACGTCGCAACGTCACCTGGGAGGCGGTAGCTCAGCACAGCGAGATCGTGCTCGCCTTCGGCGGCATGGCGCTGAAGAACAGCGCCGTCGCCTCAGGCGGTATTTCCCGGCATGTCGAACGCGGCGCCATGGACCAGGCGGCTCGGCGCGGTTGCCAGTTCATCTGCATCGGCCCGCTGCGAGACGACCTGCCCGAGGAAGCGCGCGCCGAATGGTGGCCCATTCGCCCCAATACCGACACCGCGCTGATGCTGGCTCTGGCGCACACATTGCTTGCCGAAAGCCTGCACGACGAAGCCTTCCTGGCCACCCACACCGCCGGTTGGCCGGTGCTGCGCGGCTATCTGCTGGGCGAGGCCGACGGCCAGCCCAAGCACGCCGAATGGGCCGCCCCCATCACCGGCATCGACGCCACGCGCATTCGCGATCTGGCGCGCCGATTGACGGGCAGGCGCAGTCTGATCACGGTGGCGCATTCCCTTCAACGCGCCGAATTCGGCGAGCAGCCGGTATGGATGGGCCTGGCCCTGGCCGCGATGCTGGGCCAGATCGGCCTGCCCGGCGGCGGCTATCACTACGCGCTGGGCGCGCTCGGCCACACCGGCAGGCGCAGTGTGGCGGTGCCGATCGCGGCCCTTCCCCAGGGCAGCAATGCGGTGCGCGCCTTCATCCCCGTCGCGCGCATCGCCGACATGCTGCTGCACCCGGCCGAGGGCTATGACTATGATGGCCGCAGTTATGCTTATCCGGATATCCGGACGGTCTATTGGGCCGGCGGCAACCCCTTCCATCACCACCAGGATCTGAACCGGTTGCGTCGCGCCTTCGCGCGTGTTGACACGCTGGTGGTCCACGAAAGCGCCTGGACCGCGACCGCGCGCCACGCTGACATCGTGCTGCCCGCAACGCTGACGATGGAGCGCGAGGATATCGGCGGCGCGCCCACCGACCCGGTGCTGATCCCCATGCGCCGGCTGGCCGAACCCTTCGGCCAGGCGCGCGACGACTTCGCGATCTTCGCCGCCCTGGCCGCGCGGCTGGGGCGCGAGCACGCCTTCACCGAAAGCCGCGACGTGCGGGGCTGGCTGCGGCATCTCTATGAACCCACGCGCGCGGCGCTGGCCGAACGCGGCCTGCCTGCGCCTGACTTCGATGGCTTCTGGAACGGCCCCGGCCTGGACCTGCCCTTCGCGCCGGATGATGGCGGCATCCTGCGCCGCTTCCGCGACGACCCTGCGGGCCAGGCGCTGCACACGCCGAGCGGCAGGATCGAACTTGCCTCCGAGGTGATCGCAGGCTTCGGCTATGCGGACTGCCCCGGCCACCCGGCCTGGATCGCGCCGCGGGATGTGCCGCATGCCGCCGCACCGCTGCATCTGGTGGCCAATCAGCCCGCCACGCGGCTGCATTCCCAGCTGGATTTCGGCGCCACCAGCCAGGCCGCCAAGCGCCGCGGCCGCGAGGCAATGCGCATCCACCCCGATGACGCCGCCGCACGCGGCATCGCCGATCGCGACGTGGTGCGGCTGTTCAATGCCCGCGGCGCCTGCCTGGCGACGGCGACGCTGAGCGATGCGGTGATGCAGGGCGTGGTGCATCTGCCCACCGGCGCCTGGTACGACCCGGAAGACCCGGCGCAGGACGCGCCGCTCTGCGTGCACGGCAACCCGAATGTGCTGACGCGGGATGTGGGCACGTCCTCGCTGGCGCAGGGTTGCACGGGGCAGTTGACCGCGGTCGAGGTAGAACGCTTCACCGGCAACCTGCCGCCGGTGCGCGCCTTCGATCCGCCGCTGCCGATCCTGGCCGCGGTATAGCCGCCGCACGCCGCGCTTGACGCCGCGCCCCCCGGCGCGCTGCACTGGCGCGAAGCAATGGGGGGACGGATGGCTAGCGTGGTGTTCATCACCGCCGATGGCACGCGCCATGATGTGCAGGCCGAGGATGGCCTGTCTCTCATGCATGCGGCGACCGCATCCGGCGTGCCCGGCATCGATGCCGATTGCTTCGGCGCCTGCGCCTGCGCCACCTGCGCGGTGACGATCGGCGCCGAATGGGCCGACACCTTGCCGCCGCCCGATCTCGAGGAACGCGCCATGCTGGCGGATCTGCCGGCAGCCGAGCCGTGCACGCGCCTGTCCTGCCAGATCATCGCCTCGCCCCTGATCGAGGGCATCACCCTGCACATCCCGGAGGTCCAGGCCCGATGAACGCCGTCGCACCGCTGCCGCCCGCACCCGACCCCTGGTCGGTTCCGCTCTCCGAGATCAACCCCGGCGACCCGCGCCGCTTCGAGGCCAATACCCATTGGGAGGCCTTCCGTCGCCTGCGCCAGGATGCGCCGGTGCACTACACCGCCGACAGCCCGCTGTTCGGCGCCTATTGGTCGGTCAGCACCTACAAGGAGATCATGCAGGTCGAAAACCGGCCCGACGTGTTCTCCTCCGACAGCATCCATGGCGGCATCAGCATCCGCAACCGGCCGGCCGATCTGCGCCTGCCGATGTTCATCGCGATGGACCCGCCGCAGCATGGCGGGCAGCGCGCCACCGTGCAGCCGATTGCCGCACCCACCAACGTCGCCAAGCTGGAAGCCACCATCCGCGCGCATGCGGTGGAAATCCTCGATGGCCTGCCGCGCGGCGAGGCCTTCGACTGGGTGGACCGCGTCTCGATCGAATTGACCACGCGCATGCTGGCCACCCTGTTCGACTTCCCCTTCGAGGATCGTCGCCTGCTGCCCTGGTGGTCGGATGTGGCGACCATGCTGCTCCAGCCCGGCGCCCCGCTGCAGACCGAGGATGAGCGCGAGGCAGTGTTCGTGGAATGCCTGGAATACTTCACCCGGCTGTGGAACCAGCGCGTCAATGCCGAGCCGCGCCACGACCTGATCAGCATGATGGCGCACAGCCCGGCCACGCGGAACATGACCCCGCGCGAATACCTGGGCAATTTGATCCTGCTGATCGTGGGCGGCAACGACACCACGCGCAATTCCATCACCGGCGGGCTGCTGTTCCTGAACCGCAACCCCGACCAATACGCTAAGCTGCGCGCCAACCCCGGGCTTGCCGCCGGCATGGTCAACGAGATCATCCGCTATCAGACGCCGCTTGCGCATATGCGCCGCACCGCGGCGGCGGATTTCGAACTAGGCGGGCAGATGATCCGCGCCGGTGACAAGGTGGTGATGTGGTATGTCTCGGCCAACCGCGACCCCGGCTTCATCGATGAGCCGGAGCGCTTCATCATCGACCGCCGGATGCCGAAGAAACACCTCTCCTTCGGCTTCGGCATCCATCGCTGCGTGGGTGAACGCCTGGCCGAATTGCAGCTGCGGGTGCTGTGGGAGGAGATCCTGGCCCGCCTGCCGGAAATCGAAGTGCTGGAGGAGCCGACGCGCGTGCTCTCCTCCTTCGTGCATGGCTATCGCAGCATGAAGGTGCGCATCGCGGCCTGACGCGGAATTGACAGGGCGCGAACGTCAATCCGCCTGAATTGGCGGGCATTACGCTTCCCGGCGGTCCACACATCCGGCCGCCGCCTGGGAGCTGCCGGCATGTCCGCCGTATCGACGCGACGTCTCGAGGCTTTCGCACCCGCACGCGGCGGTGAATTCGCGCGTTTCGCGGGCTTCGTGCTGCTGTGCTTCGCCGCCAGCCGCGCGCTGCATTATGGCGTGTACCTCTGGGGCGCGTTGCCGGGCGGGCGTTCCTTCGCCCAAGCCCTGTGCCAGTTCGATTGCGGCTGGTACCTGCACACCGCGACGCATGGCTATGACGCAGCCCC
>JAPLOK010000406.1 GCA_026400775.1 Alphaproteobacteria bacterium
CGATGGATCGCCTGGAAGGGGCGGCGATAGCCGTCATGTGCCACTTCCAGCCAATGGGCGTGGTCCTGTTCCTGGCGGTCCACCTCGACGCGTTCGGGGCGGCGGCCGAGGCCCTCCTCGCGCAATTCGGCGCTGCTGGTATCGGCCAGCGTGACGGTGGAATGGGCTGCCGTGCTGCGCAGCGCGTCCTTCCAGGAACCATTGCTGGTCGGCGCCGCGCCGCAATTGACGATCAGCCGATCGCGCCCCACCGATAGCTCGAAGGACGCCGTGCCGGCATGCGCATAGCGATCGGCCCCGCGCGGCAGCAGCGTGCCGGGATCGGGCGCGCGCGCGGGCGGCGGCGCGCCGCAATCGACGATCACCAAAGTGCGGCTGCCCTGCATGCGGTGGAAGCCGGTGTCCTGCAGCAGCATCGGCGCACGGCCACGCGCCTGGCCGTGATGCAGCACGAGGTCGACCAGCGCCGCACTGTCCTCACGCGTGCCGTTGAACAGTGCGAGCGAGCCATCCTGGTGGCGATAGAAACGCAGCGCCTGGCAGGCGCGTTCCAGCACCAGCGCCAATGCGGGCGGCGCATTGGCGCCCGCGCCATGCAGCAGGTTGCGGATTTCAATCAGGTCCTGGCAGGCGCGCAGATGCTGGCCGGGGCTGCGTTCCACATGCCCGCCATCGGGGTTGAACTGGCGTTCCAGTTCGGCCGGCAGCAGGCGCAGGGCACGGTTCAGCCAACCACCCTCGTCCAGCGCGACGGCGGCGGCGATGGCGGCCTTGAGCGACACCAGCGCGCCGCGATGCTCGGCCTCTGCGGGCAGGGCGGCCAGGATCGCGCGACCATCCTGCACCAGGCGCGCCATGAGTGCCCGCTTGAAGCCGTCATCGGCGGTGGCGGCCAGGAAATCCCAATGGCCGAGCCAGGCGGAAATGCGCGCGCCAGCGACTTCCGGCGCCTGTGCCAGATCCTGCCCGGCGCCGTGTTCCAGCCAGTCATGCGCGAGGTCGCGCGCACGCACGCGAGCTTCATCGGTGCCTAGCGCGCGCAGATCGCGTAGCCAGGAAAACCCATGCGCGGCGGCGCGCCATAGCAGCGGACCATCAGCCGGCGCCCAGCCCAGGCTGGCGAGGTCCGGCGTCGCGGGCAGCAGGTTGTGGCGCGTGCCGGCCACCTCCAGTTCGCCGCCGACCAGCCATTGGCCGCGCGCGGCCTCACCGGGCCAGAGGTCCTTGAAGGCGCGGGCCGGCGCATCGGGCACGCGCATGGGCTTGAGCTGCGACAGCCAACGGCGCGCATTGCGCAACAGATCCGGCATGCTCAGCCCCCTTTCAGCGCCGCGATCGCATCCCCGTAATGCTTCGCCCCGAACACGGCGGTGCCCGCCACCAGCGTGTCCGCACCCGCCGCGATGCAGCGGGGCGCGGTTTCCGCGGTGACGCCGCCGTCCACCTCGAGCGCGATGTCGCGGCCTGTCCCTTCGATCATCCTGCGCAGATTGGCGATCTTGGGCAATTGGCTGTCAAGGAAGGATTGGCCGCCAAAGCCCGGGTTCACCGTCATCACCAGGATCAGATCCACCAGGTCCATCAGGTTTTCGATGGCCGATGCAGGCGTTCCGGGGTTCAGCACCACGCCGCATTTCTTACCCAGCCGCTTGATGGATTGCAGCGTGCGGTGGATGTGCGGCCCGGCCTCGGGGTGCAGGGAAATGATGTCCGCGCCGGCAGCGGCGAAGGCTTCGATATACGGGTCGGCCGGCGCGATCATCAGATGCACGTCGAAGGGCATGGCGGTGTGTGGGCGCAGCGCCTTCACGATGGCAGGACCGAAGCTGATATTGGGCACAAAATGCCCGTCCATGATGTCCAGGTGCAACCAATCGGCGCCGGCGGCGCTGATGGCGCGCACCTCCTCGCCCAGACGTGAGAAATCGGCGGCCAGCAGGCTGGGGGCGATGCGCGGGATCATGATGCGTCTGTGGGGCGGGTCCAGGCGAAGGTCAATTCATGCTTGTTCTGCGCGCTGTGAAAGAGGCAGCCGCCGGAGATCGCGGCGAAGGCCTCGGCGGTGTCGTGGTCGGTGCCGGATTGGAACTTGATCGTGACCATGATGTGCCGCGCGGCATCGGCCGCAATCCAGCGTCGGACCAGGGCCAGCAGGCGCGGCGGGTAGCAGATGACGTCGCTGAGTAGCCAGTCGACGGGGCGCGGCTCCAGGGCGAAGGCGCTGTCCTGCTGCCAGGTGACCTCGGGCATGGCCATGACGCTGGGCGCGAGCGGCGCCTTGTCCACGGCGGTGACACGGGCGCCGAGCTTGGCCAGCGCCCAGCTCCAGCCGCCCGGTGCGGCGCCCAGGTCTATGCAGGTATCGCCTGCGGCGGGGCGCTGGCCCCAGCGGGTCAGCCCCTCCCAAAGCTTCAGATAGGCGCGACTGGGTGGGCCTTCGCGGTCCTCGATGAAGCCGGGCTCGCCATTGGGAAAGGGACTGGTCTTGGTGGGCGAGGCCAGGATGATGTCGGGCGAAAGCAGGCACCAGCCGCCCAGATGCGAGGCGGGTGCGGGCTCGGGGAAGGCCATGGGGCGGGCCTTCACCACGGGCAGGCGTGCCTCAATCAACTTGGCGCGGCCTTGATGCGCGCCAGGCAGCAAGGCCCAGTTGCGCTGGATGGCGCGCAGCGCATCGGCCGCGCCGCCGACGGAAGGCGCGGGCAGCAGCAAGGGCGTGGTCCAGCATTCCAGCGCCCAGGCGGCCTGGATGGGCGGGGCCTCGGACATCGCCAGGCGGCCGTGCCAGAGCGGCGGGGGCTGGCCGGCGCGGGCCAGTTCCTCGGCGAGTTGGGCTTCGAAGCCTGGGGCGGCGACATAGGCGGCTCGCGGCGGGGTGTCGGCGGGCCAGGGCATGGGGTCTGGCGCCGGGCGGGCGATCCCAAGGGGGGCTATCGCAGGGCGGGCCTGGCGGCGAAGGGGGCGGGTGGGGCGCATGGGCGGGGCGGTGTAGGCCCCGGGGGCGGCTTGGTCAAAGTGGCGGTTCTGCTCTACCAGCGCCGTATGGCAGTCTACACGGAAGTCTCGGATGATGCGTTGCGGGCATTCCTGGCGGAATACGGCCTGGGCGAATTGCAGGCGTTTCGCGGTATCGCGGAAGGTGTGGAGAATTCCAACTACGCGCTGAAGACCAGCACGGGCGACTATATCCTGACGCTGTACGAACGCCGCGTGGACCCAGCCGAACTGCCGTATTTCCTGGGGCTGATGGAGCATCTGGCGGCGCAGGGCCTGGCCTGTCCGACGCCGGTGCAGGGCCGTGATGGCGAGGCATTGCGCATGCTGGCCGGGCGGCCCGCGGCTATCTGCACCTTCCTGCCGGGCGTGTGGCCCAGGCGCATTCGGCCTGAGCATGCGGCACCCTTGGGGGCTGCGCTGGCAGGGCTGCATGTGGCGGGTGAGGGGTTTGCCGGGCGTAGGCCGAATGCGCTGGGGCCTGCCGGCTGGGCGCCCTTGCTGGAGCGCTGCCGGGCGGATGGTGATGCGGTGCAGCCGGGCCTGATGGCGGAACTGGATGCGGCGCTGGCGGGCATCCTGCGCGACTGGCCGCAAGCGCTGCCGGAAGGGCAGATCCACGCCGATCTGTTCCCCGACAACGTGTTTTTCCTGGATGAGCCGCCGCGGGTTTCGGGCATCATCGACTTCTATTTCGCCTGCACGGACTTGCTGGCCTATGACGTCGCGGTGTGTCTGAACGCCTGGTGCTTCGATGCGGATTTCGCGTTCAACGTGACGCGGGCGGCGGGGCTGCTGCGCGCCTATCACGCCGTGCGACCCTTGAGCGCCGCCGAGCGCGCGGCGCTGCCGGTGCTGGCGCGGGGTGCGGCGCTGCGCTTCCTGCTGACGCGCCTTTTCGACTGGGTGAACACACCGCCCGGCGCCATGGTGACGCGCAAGGATCCCCTGGAATACCTTCAAAAACTGCGCTTCTTCCTGCGCGCTGACAGCGCGGAGGCCATCGGTGGCTGAGGTGGAAATCTGGACCGATGGCGGCTGCAAGCCCAACCCCGGGCCGGGCGGCTGGGCCGCCATCCTGCGCTTCGGCGAGGTGGAAAAGGAACTCACCGGCAGCGATGCTGAGACCACCAACAACCGGATGGAACTGACCGCCGCGATCATGGCGCTGGAGGCGCTGAAACGCCCGTGCCAGGTGGTTCTGCACACCGACAGCGAATATGTGCGCAACGGGATGGACCGCTGGATCAAGGGCTGGGTGCGCAATAACTGGCGCAATGCGGCGAAGGAGCCGGTGAAGAATTTCGAACTGTGGCAGCGGCTGCTCGCGGCTGCGCGGCCGCATCAGGTGGAATGGCGCTGGGTGCGCGGCCATTCGGGGGACCCGATGAATGAGCGGGCGGATGTGCTGGC
>JAPLOK010000017.1 GCA_026400775.1 Alphaproteobacteria bacterium
CGGTGCGGATGCGGTGCTGGTGCCCAGCCGCTTCGAGCCCTGCGGCCTCGCCCAGCTTTGCGCGCTGCGCTACGGCGCGTTGCCCATCGTGGCGCGCGTGGGCGGGCTGGCTGATACGGTGGTGGACGCCAATACCGCCGCACTCTCGCAAGGCTGGGGCACTGGTTTTGCCTGCGCGCCGGGCAGCGTGGCCCTGCTGGCCGAGGCCATCACGCGCGCCGCCATAGCCTTCCGCGAACCCAGCATTTGGCGCGCGCTGCAGGCCAATGCGATGCGCGCCGATGTCTCCTGGGCGCCATCGGCGGCGCGTTATGCCGCGGTGCTGCGCGGCCTTGTGCATGGATGAGCTGGGCGTTTCGCTGCGGCCCGGTGGGGTGCGCGTGGCGATCCCGGCACCGGGCCTGCAACGCCTGGAATTCTGCGTCTGGGATGGCGCGCGCGAAACCCGCCACGCGCTGACGCAGCGCCTCGGCGATGTCTTTCATGACGATATCCCCGGCATCGCCGCCGGCGCGCAATACGGCCTGCGCGGCGATGATGCATCGAAGCTGTTGATCGACCCCTGGGCGCGCCGGCTCGCGGGACCCATCCGCCTGCACGCAGCGCAGTTCACGCCAGGCGAGGACAGCAGCCCGCACACCGCCAAGGCCGTGGTGGAAGCACCGCTGCCGCCCGCCGAACCCTTCCTGCCCGATGGCCCGCGGGTGATCTACGAGCTGCATGTGAAGGGCTTCACGCAGCGCCACCCGGAGGTGCCGCCGGCGCTGCGAGGCACCTTCGCGGGCCTCGCGCATCCGGCCGCCATCGCGCATCTGGTGACCCTTGGCATCACCCATGTGCAGTTGATGCCCTGCGCAGCCTGGGTGGATGAGCGGCATCTGCCGCCGCTCGGCCTGTCCAACCACTGGGGCTACAACCCGGTCGCCTTCCTCGCCCCCGATCCGCGGCTGGCACCCGGCGGCATGGCGGAGGTGCGCGCGGCGGTGGCCGCACTCGCGGCCGCGGGCATCGGCACCATCTTCGATGTGGTGCTGAACCACAGTGGTGAGAGCGACGCCCAAGGCCCCACACTCTCCCTGCGCGGCCTGGGTGAGGCGCATTGGTACCGCATGCGCGACGGCGCGCTCGGCAATGACGCCGGCTGCGGCAACACGTTGGCGCTGGACCAGCCCTGGCCGATGCGGCTGGCGATGGATGCGCTGCGCCACTGGGCCGCGCAGACCGGTTGCGCGGGCTTCCGGCTGGACCTGGCCGCCACACTCGGCCGCACCGCGCGCGGCTTCGAGCGCGATGCGCCCTTTCTTCTGGCCATGCGCCAGGACCCGCTGCTGCGCCGGCTGCTGATCATCGCCGAACCCTGGGATGTTTCGGGCCATCATTTGGGCGCCTTCGCCCCCGGCTGGCCGGAATGGAACGACCGTTTCCGCGATGATCTCCGCCGCTTCTGGCGCGGCGATGGTGGCACGCTCGGCGCGGCCGCCACGCGGCTGGCAGGCAGTGCCGATCTCTTCGCCGGGCGGCCTGCCACCGACAGCCTGAACTTCATCACCGCCCATGACGGCTTCACCCTGGCCGACATGCTGGCCTTCACCACGCGGCGCAACCACGCCAATGGCGAGGAGAACCGCGACGGCCACGCGCAGGAGATCGCCTGGAACAACGGCACCGAGGGCGATACCGCCGACCCCGCCATCATCGCCCGCCGCCAGGGCAATGCGCGGGCGCTGCTGCTGACGCTGCTGGCCGCGCGCGGCACGCCGATGCTGGCCATGGGCGACGAGCTTGGCCGCACGCAGGGCGGCAACAACAACGCCTATGCGCAGGACAATGCCACGACCTGGGTGGATTGGGCCGCGGCCGATGATGGCCTGCGGCACTTCACCGCGCGGCTGCTGGCGGCACGGCGCGCGCATCCGGCGCTGCATTCGGCGCGGCATCTGACCGGCGCGGCCGCGCCCGGCGAATGCCCGGATGTGGCCTGGGCGCAGCCTTCCGGCCGGGCGGCGGATTGGGGCGCGGACCAGGCGCTGCTGGCCATCTTCGCGCAAGGTGCCGATCGCGTGGCGGTTGCGCTGAATGCGGGCGAGACGGCGCAGCCCTTGCACCTGCCGCAACCGCGCGCTGGCCATGGC
>JAPLOK010000345.1 GCA_026400775.1 Alphaproteobacteria bacterium
AGCGGAAATCCCGATGCGCGGCGGGGTAGTTGCCGTGATGCGCGAAGAGGAATTCGCGGGCCTGCTTGAAGGCAGCAGCGGACATATCTTGGCCTCCCTGGTTCTTGGCAGGGAGTATAGGGGGCGGTTCGCGCAGCGTGCCAGCGTCAGCCGGGCTGGTTGAACACCAGATAGGGCCATTGCCGCACGCGCAACAGTGGCTGCTCCATGCGCTTCTGCATGATGTAGGCGCCCAGTGCGCGCTCGGACATGTGGCCCCACATGCGCGGTGGCGCCTGCGGGAATTCGTCATCCATACCCAGCAGCACCGGCATGATCAGCGCCATGTATTCGCAGAAGAATTCGCTGCGCATCACCACCATGTTGCGATAGCCGGACCAGTCGGCCGGGAAGGTCACGTGGCGGCGCGGGAAGACCAGGCCCCAATGCGCATCCAGCCGCTGGGCGAAGATGTCCCACAGCGCGGCGGCTTCGGGGTGGTTGGCCTTGAACTGCGCTTCCACCGGAGCGTGGATGGCCTCGGCGAAGAGGATGTCATGCGCGCGCAGGGCGCGGCGCGCAGCCTCCGTCGCCTCGGCGGTGAAGGCCTGGCGCATCGCCTGGTGCGCCGTCAGCGCGCTCACCGGCATGGCGATGTGCGAAGCGCCGGCGCGCGCGCAATGCTGCCGCGCCGGCGCCAATAGCGGATCAGCCTGCGGGTCGATCAGGAAGGCACGGCGGTAATGCTCGAAGCCGAGATGATCCAGCCCATGCGCCAGGTTGCGCCAGACGAAATACTGGTGCCGCATTTCGCAGAAGCGCGCGCGTCCGGCGATGTTCTCGCCTTGCAGGTCGGTCAATGTGCCCGCGGCCGCGATGCCGGAGAGCAATGTGCGGAATAGCGGTGTGTCCGTGCCCGTCTCGGGCGCGGCGTGGTGGCAGGCGAAGATGGTCACGCCCATGCGCGATCCTCCTGCCAGCCGCAGGCGCGCCAATGGTTGTGCGCATCCATGCCGGCACGGGCGACATCCGGGTTCAGTTCAAGGTAGCGCGCGGTGTCGAAGCCGGGTGGCGGCGCGGCGTCGCGTGTTTCGACCAGCAGCGGCACTTCGGCGATCCGCAGAAGCGGGTTCCGCTCCGCCTCGTGGCGCAGATGCATTGCCACCAGGCGCGCGGCGAAGCATTGCTGCATGGCGGTTGGCGACCCCGGCAGGCGGGCCAGGGCATTGGCCAGCGGACTGGCCAGCCGCGAGAAAATGGTACTGCGCAGGATGAAGCTGGTGCTGCCGGCATCGGCTTCCGGCATGGTCGCCCAATGCGGGTCCTGCCGTGCCATGGCCATGAATGCCGGCCAGGCATGCCCGTATTCCGCCCAATCGCGTTGCTGGGCCAGGCCGGGCAGAGGCGGAGGCAACACGGCATCCAGCCCGGCCAACCAATGCGTCAGGGCTGCGTCTTCGGCCACGCCCAGCGCCGCGCGCATCGCGCGATACTGCCCCATGACGGTGGAAGAAACCGGTAGGGCTCCATGGTGCCAGTCGCGCAACGCCCTGGCGCGCAAGGCTGGCAGCAAGGGGAATTCGGCTTCCAGCCGGGGCAGGCGCATTGGGTCGATGAAGAAGGGCCTGGCATGGTCCTCCAGCCCGATCATCTCCTGGTCATCGGCCAGGCTCGGCAGCCGCGTCGTATCGCCGCCCAGCAGCCCAAGCGCGGGCATGTCCGCCATGCCAGGCACCAGCCAGCGGAACATGCCGCGCGAAGGGGCGAGGCCCTGGCGCAGCGCCACCTCCAGCGGGGTGCGCGTCAGCAGCAGGGCGCGCATCTATTCCGCCGCCACGGCGATGACCGGCGAGCGCGGATACGCCTGCGCCCATTTCTCCGCGCTGATCAGCGACTGGTTGATGACCTGGTGCATGTCCAGATAGCGATAGGTGCCGCAGCGGCCGATGAAATGCATGCGGGGGTTGCGTTCGGCGCGGGCGCGGTAGCGTTCGTACAGCGCTTCGTGCCGGCCATCGGCGGTCTTCACCGGGTAGTAGCGTTCATGGTTGTTCGCCCGCCAGTCGCAGGGTTCTTCGGCGGTGATGGTGCAATGCGTCCCGCGCGCGACCAGGTGGTGCGGCAGCAGGTGCCAGGAGGTTTCGCGCGTGATCGGGCTGTCATCGGTGCGGTTCAGCACCGGGCTGTCGCCCTGGCGCCATTCGGCCGAGGCGCGGTGATGGAAGCGTATGGAGCGATAGGGCAGCTCACCCAGGTCGCAGCCATGGAATTCGTCGATCGCCATGCTGTTGAAGACCTGCGCGTAGCTGCGTTCCATCCCGTGGCGAAATGGCGTGGAGAGCGAGACCGTGATGCCCGGATGGTCCAGCATGGCCGCGAAGATGGCGGCATAGCCATCGCGCGGCAGCAGCTGGTAGCGGTCATCGGGGAAGTAGCGGTCTTCGGTGTCGAAGCGGATGGGCAGGCGCTGCACGACCGAGGCGTGCATCTCCTCCAGTTCCAGCGCCCACATTTTTCGCGTGTAGGGGCGGAAGAAGAGATCGGTGATGGTGGGGCCGACCACGCTGTTCAGGTGTTCGGCCGCGTTGCCTGGCGCGGCGCAGGGCAGCGCCTGGGTCGCCAGGAATCCGCGCATCGCCGCTTCATCCGGCAGCGACACCCCGAACAGGGCCGCCAGCGTGTCCCGGTTCACGGGCAGGGGCAATTCGCGGCCATCCGGCACCAGGGCCTTCACGCGATGTTCGTAGGGCACCCAGGCGCCGAAGCGCGACACCCAATCCACCACCCGCGCATTGTTGGTGTGGAACAGGTGCGGGCCATAGGCGTGCACGCGCATGCCATTGCCATCCACATGGTCGAAGCAGTTGCCAGCGATATGTGGGCGCTGGTCGACCACATCGACCGCCCAACCGGCCTCGGCCAGCACGCGCGCATGCACGGCACCCGCGAAGCCCGCGCCCACCACCAGAATGCGTTGCACCGCCACGCGGCACCTCCTCCGCACGCATTCTGCGCGCTGATGAAGTGTCGCCGCGTCTGGTTAACGAAGCCCTTCCGG
>JAPLOK010000244.1 GCA_026400775.1 Alphaproteobacteria bacterium
GGCGCATTGGGCGTGGGCAGCGACAGCCAGGTCTGCGTCGATCCCGCCCAGGAATTGCGCCAGTTGGAGACCAGCCAGCGCCTCAAGCTGGAAGCCCGCAGCATCGCAGCCGAGGAAGCGACACCCCATCCTGGCGCCCGGCTGTATCGCGCGGCACTTGCCGGCGGCGCGCGTGCGGCCGGCGCACCGATCGGCGCCATCGCGCCCGGCATGCGCTGCGACTTGATCGAACTGAACCGCGACCACCCCGACCTGCTGGGCCTCAAGCGTGATGCCGTTCTGGATGCCTGGATCTTCGGCCCCGGGCGCGGGCATTTGCGCAGCGGCATCGTCGGCGCGCGCCATGTGGTGCGCAATGGCGAACACATCCACGCACGCGCCATCCGTGAGGGTTTTGCGCGCGCCATGAAGGAGATCTGGGCATGAGCGCATTGCAAGGCAAAGTGGCATGGGTGACGGGCGCCAGCCGCGGCATTGGCCGTGCCATCGCGACGCTTTTCGCGCGCGAAGGTGCTGACATCGCCTTCAACCACCTCGATGATGACGCCCGCGCGGACGATGTGGCCGCCGAGATCCGCGCCATGGGCCGCCGCGTCTTTCATATCAGCGCTGACATGGGCGACACCGCCGCGATCCGCCGCTTCGCCGCCGAAGCCCAGGCCGCGACGCGCATGCCCGATGTGCTGGTGAACAATGCCGGGCTCAACATCCGCGGCGCCTTCGAAACACTGACCGAAGCCGATTTCGACCGCGTGATGGATGTGCACATCAAGGGCATGTTCTTCATGGCGCAGGCCGTCTATCCGGCGATGTGCGCGCGTGGTTCCGGGCGCATCATCAACATCGCCTCGCAACTCGGCTTTAAGGGCTCGCCGCTGCTCACACCCTATTGCGCGGCGAAGGCCGCGATCATCGGCTTCACGCGCGCGCTCTCCTACGAGGCTGCGCCTCGCGGTGTGCTGGTCAATGCCATCGGTCCCGGTCCCGTGGAGACCGATCTGACAGCCGCCCGCGGGCCGGAATGGCGCCGCGCCATTGAAGCCAGCTTGCCCATCGGGCGCCTTGGCCATGTCGATGAAATCGCGGCCACCGCTCTGCTGCTGGCTGGCCCCGGCGGCGGCTTCTTCGTCGGCGCCTGCCTGTCGCCCAATGGTGGGGATGTGATGCATTGATCGAGACCGATTTTGCCGATGCGGTCGCGCGCATCACCATCGCCAATGATCGCAAGCTGAACAGCCTCGGCAGTCCAGCGCTCGAAGCCCTGGCGCGTGCGTTTGCAGATGTGCCGCCCGCCGCACGCGTGGTTGTGCTGACCGGCGAAGGCGGGCGCGCCTTCATCGGCGGCGCCGACATCACCGAGATGGCGCGCATCGCCTCGCCCGATGACGCCCGCGCCTTCATCACGCGCATCCATCATGTGTGCCGTGCGATCCGTGATTGCCCGCAGCCGGTCATCGCACGCGTCAATGGTTGGTGTTTGGGCGCCGGCCTTGAAATCGCCGCGGCCTGCGACATGCGCGTGGCGGCCACCACCGCGCAATTCGGCATGCCGGAAACGCGTGTGGGCATGCCATCCGTGGTGGAGGCCGCGCTGCTGCCGGGTCTGATCGGCTGGGGGCGCGCGCGCCGATTGATGTATCTGGGCGACACTATCGGTGCGGCCGAGGCCGAGCGCTGGGGCCTGGTCGAACGCGTAACTCAGGACCTCGACGCGGCCGTCACCGAATGGTGCGACATGCTGCTCGCCTGCGGCCCGGAGTCCCTGCGCCGGCAGAAGGCGCTGATGCGCGTCTGGGAGGACAGCACGATGACCGCGGCGATCAACGCCGGCATCGACGCCTATGCCGCCACCTGGGAAAGCGAGGAGCCGCGCCGCATGACGGCGGCCTTCACCCAGCGGAAGAGGTGAAGCGCTTGCGCAACGGTATCGCGAGCAGCGCCAGCGCCGCCAGACCACACAGCGCGATGATGATCTCAGGCGTCAGAATGCCCGCCAGTGTCGGTGTGCCACCCGCATCCAGCACGCGCCCGATGCCTGCGCCTGACAGGCTGAACACCGCGGTACCGGGGATAATGCCCAGCAGCGTCGTGATCACGAAGACCGGCAGCCGCACGCCCGCGAAGGCCGGCACCAGGTTGACCAGGAAGAAGGGGAACAGCGGCACCAACCGCAGCACCAGCAGGTAGGACCAGGCGTTGCGCTGGATGCCGGCGGCCAGGCCCTCAGCGTGCGGACCGAGCCGCGCGAGCGCATCGGCGCCGAAGATCACGCGCGCAAACAGGAAGACCAGCGTGGCGCCGGCGGTGGCCGCGAGCACTGTCAGCGTCGTGCCCAGCAAGGCACCGAACAGGAACCCGCCCGAGAGCGTCAGCACTACAGCGCCCGGAACGGAGAACGCGACGGCGGCCGTGTAGACCCCGACATAGGCGGCACCCACCAGCAGCGGGTTCGCCGCCACCCACCCTGCCAGCGTCGCGCGGTGGCGCGCCAGCGTGTCGAGTGAGAGCAGATCGCCCAACCCCGTGAAGCGAAGCGCCAGCAGGACAACGACAGCCGCGAGCGCGATGAACCAGCGCTTGTTCATGGCAGCAGCCTTTGCGTCAGGCCCACCAGGAAGCGCATGCGCGCGCTGAACAGGGATGGCGTGTACCAGGAGCCGGCCGCGCGTTTTCCGGCCTCGGACAAGGTGGGGTACGGCAGCACCAGGCCGGCCAGTGCACCAATCTTCAGGCGCAGCTGCACGGCCAGCGCGTACATTCCGATCATCTCGCCAGCCCGTGGCCCGATGATGGTGGCACCCAGCAGCCGACCCTTGGTGTCCAGCACCAGTTTCACCAGTCCCGCCTCGATGCCTTCGGCCTGCGCGCGATCATTGTCGGGCAGCGCATGGACCAGCACGCGGCAGCCTGGCACATCGGCCTCGGTGGCTCCCGTATGGGCGAGTTCGGGGTCTGTGTATGTCACCCAGGGCAGCGCGCGGTAATCCACCTTCGCCGGCAGGCCGAACAATGCACGGCGGATCACGATACCCGCGTGATAGCCCGCGATATGCGTGAATTGCGGCCCGCCCGCGCAATCGCCGATGGCGAAGACGCGCGGGTTGCTGCTGCGCAGCCCTTCATCGACGGTGATGCCGCGCGGCGTATGCGCGATGGCCGCGGCATCAAGGCCCAACTCCTCCACATTCGGCCGGCGGCCGGCGACGAGCAGGATATGCGACGGCTCCACCACGCCATCGGCCAGGCTGATGCGGCCTTCCGCGATGCCACGGATATCTGCGCCCTCGATGATGCGCACGCCCTCGGCCTGCAATGCGGCGCGCATGATGGCCACCGCCTCGGGCTCGTCCTTCGGCATGATCCCGGCGCGTTCCAGCAAGGTGACCTGCGCGCCAAGCCGGCGGAAAGCCTGCGCCATTTCGCAGCCGATCGGCCCGCCGCCGATCACGGCCAGATGCGCGGGCAATTCGCGCAGGCCGAAGATGGTCTCGTTGGTCAGGAAGGGCGTCTCCGCCAGGCCCGGGATCGGCGGTACCGCGGCGCGCGAACCGGTGGCCAGCACGAAGCGCCGCGCGCGGATCCGCGCCTCACCGGCCTGGACCATGTCGGGCGCGACGAAACGCGCATGATCCCGCAGCACGGTGCAGCCCAGGCGCTCGAAGCGTTCCACACTGTCATGCGGAGCGATGGCGGCGATGGTGCCGTGCACATGCGCCATGACCGCCGCGAAATCCACGCGCGGCTCGACGGGCGCCACGCCGAACCGCGTTGTGTCACGCTGCGCCTGCGCCGCATGCGCCGCGGCGAGCAGCGCCTTTGAAGGCACGCAGCCGCTGTTCAGGCAATCGCCGCCCATCGCGTGCTTCTCGATCAGTACGACAGCCGCGCCCATCTGCGCGGCGCCCGCCGCGACCGAAAGCCCGCCCGATCCGGCACCGATGATGCACAGATCGGCTTGCCAGATGCCGTCCTTCAAGAAAGCTTTGCGTGTCATGCCTGTGCTTCGCTGTCGTGGCCTGACAGGTTACGCCAGCATGGAGGATTTGGATGCGTGCTATCGGCATGTTGTGCAAGGCGCCGCGACCGGGCTTCGCCAAGACCAGGCTTGCGGTGGTGCTGGGCGATGCGCGTGCCGCTGAACTGGCGGCGGCGTTCTTACGTGACAGTGCCGCGCTTGCCGCCTCGCTGGGAAAGGCTACGGCGTTCTACGCGCCGGACGATGCGCGGTCCGAGATCGCGCTGCTGCTGCCGTCTGGCATGGCGATGGTGCCGCAGCCGGCGGGCGATCTGGGCGCGCGCATCATCGCCGCCTTCCAGGCCTTGGGCACGCCGGCCCTGGTGATGGGCACTGACAGCCCCGACTTGCCCCCCTTGTTGATTCAGGAGGCCTGGGACGCGCTGGCCACGCATGATGCAGCCTTCATCCCCGCCCGCGATGGCGGCTACTGCGCAGTGGCTTTGCGCAAGCCTGCGCCCGAGTTGTTCACCGCTATCCCATGGAGCAGCGATGACACCTTGGCCGCGACGCTGCGCGCGGGGCGCAGCTTGCGCATCCATCTGACCGCGCCATGGCATGATGTGGATGAAGCCGCCGATCTCGGGCGCATCGCCACCGCGCGCGCGCCGGCGACGCGCGCCGCGCTTTCCGCTTGCGACCAGGGCGGTGCGGCCTGCTAAAATGGCGTGTCCGGGAGTATCACCATGAAGCGCATCATCCTTGCGGCGGTCTTATCATGGCCGCTGGCCGCCACGGCGCAGAACCTGACCATCGGCATCGGCTCGGCGCCGACTTCGCTCGATCCGCATTTCCACAATCTCGGCCCGAACAATGCGCTTGGGATGCACATCTTCGACAAGCTGGTGGAGCGCGACAGCCGTGCCAGGCCGCAGCCGGCGCTGGCGGAAAGCTGGCAGGCGGTGTCGGAGACGGTGTGGGAATTCCGGCTGCGCCCCGCTGTCACCTGGCATGACGGCACGCCCTTCACCGCGGAGGATGTGCTGGCCAGCTTCCGCCGCGTGCCGCTGGTGCCGAACAGCCCGGGCGGCTTTGCGGGTTTCCTGCGCAGCATCGCGAGGGTCGAGGTGCCGACGCCGCATCTTCTGCGGATCCATACCCATGGTCCGGCGCCGCTGCTGCCCAATGACCTGGCCCAGGTCACGATCATCCAGCGCGCGGCCGAACAGGCGAGCACCGAGGAGTTCAATTCCGGCCGTTTCGCGATCGGTACCGGGCCCTTTCGGCTGGCCAGTTTCCGCCCCGGCGACCGTGCGGAACTGCTGCGCAACGACGCGCATTGGGCTGGCGCCGATCATTGGGCGCGTGTCTCCTTCCGCTCGATCCTGAACGACGGCGCGCGCACTGCGGCACTGCTGGCCGGCGACGTGGACATCATCGACCAGGTCCCCACCAGCGATGTCGCGCGGTTGCGCCGCGATGCGCGCCTGGCGATGACGGAAGTGCCCTCGGTGCGGGCGATGTTCCTGGCGCCTGATTTCTCGCGTGAGACCGCGCCGCCGGGCTTCACCGACAATGCCGGTCAGCCACTGGCCGCGAACCCGATGCGCGATGTGCGCGTGCGACGGGCGATCAGCCTGGCCATGGCGCGCGATGCGCTGGCCGATCGCGTGATGGAAGGCACCGCGGTGCCCAGCCTGCAATGGCTGCCCGAAGGCGCCTTCGGCTTCAATGCGGCCATCCGCCCACCGCAGCAGGACCTGGATGCCGCGCGCCGCTTGCTGGCGGAGGCCGGCTTCCCGGACGGCTTCCGCCTGGTGCTGAGCACACCCAATGACCGCTGGCCCAATGATGCGCGCATGGCGCAGGGCGTGGCGCAGATGCTGACGCGCATCGGCATCCGCACGCAGGTTGAGGCGATGCCCTTCGCGAGCTTCACCTCGCGCGCCGCACGACAGGAATTCGGGCTGCGCTTTGCGGCCTGGGGCAGTTCCTCTGGCGAAAGTTCGAACTTCCTGGTGAATTACGTCAGCACGTTTGATCGCGCGCGGCGCACGGGTGCGTCGAATGTGGGCCGCTATTCCAACGCGGCATTGGATGCACTGGTCGCGCGCGGAGGTGCGACGCTGGATGACCCGGCGCGCGAGGCGATCTGGCATCAGGCGACGCAGATCGTTGCCGATGACCTGCCGATCTTACCGTTGGTGCAGCTGATCAATGTTTGGGCAATGCGCCGGGGCTTCACGCATGATCCGCGCATGGATGAGCGCACGATCGCGATGGGTGTGCGGCCAGCTGCGATGCGCTGAGCATGAGCGAGGAGATCACCACCGATTTCTCGCGTCGCATGTCGTATGGCGACTACCTGCGGCTGGACCAGGTGTTGTCCGCGCAAGCCCCGCTCTCCGGCCGGCATGACGAGATGCTGTTCATCTGCATCCACCATGTCCAGGAGGTGTGGATGAAGCTGATGAACCATGAGCTGGAACTGGCGATCGGCTGCATTCGTGCCGATGACCTGCGGGCGGGGTTCAAGGCACTGTCGCGCGTGGGGCGCGTGCAGCAGCAATTGACTGGCGCGTGGGATGTGATGACCACGATGACGCCGTCCGACTACCTGAGTTTTCGTGATTCGCTGGGCAGTTCGTCGGGCTTCCAGTCCTGGCAGTATCGGCTGCTGGAATTCCGCATGGGCGGCAAGAACGCCTTCATGCTGAAGCCGCATTCGCACCGCCCGGAATTGATGGCGGTGCTGGAGCCGGCGCTGCAGCGCCCAGCATCTATGACGAGGCGCTGTCGCTTCTGGCGCGGCGCGGATTGCCGGTGCCGGCGGAGGTGCTGTCGCGCGACATGACCAGGCCGCATGCGGCGCATCCGGGCGTGACCGAGATCTGGCGCGGCATCTACGAACGCAGCGCGGAACACTTCGACCTTTACGAACTGGCCGAGGAATTGGTGGATCTGGAGGACGCCTTCCAGACTTGGCGCTTCCGCCACATGCGCACCGTGGAGCGCATCATCGGCTATCGCCGCGGCACCGGCGGTTCGGCGGGCGTGGCCTATCTGAAAGGCGTGATGGAGAAGCGCTTTTTCCCCGAATTGTTCGAGGCACGCGGCATCATTCAGCCGCCCGCATAGGCGGCCCAGCCGCGGGCGCGCAATTCGCAGGCGGGACAATGCCCGCAGCCATGCCCCCAATCGTGCAGCACATCGCGCACGCCCTGGTAGCAGCTGTGCGATTCCACGCGGATCAACTCGACCAACGCCGCGCCGCCCAGCACATGCGCCATGCGCCAGGTGGCGGCCTTGTCCAGCCACATCAGCGGCGTGTGCAGCACAAGCCGTGTGTTCATCCCGAGATTGATCGTGGCCTGCAGCGACTTGATCGTGTCGTCGCGGCAATCGGGGTAGCCGGAGTAGTCCGTCTCGCACATGCCGCCGATGATGTGGCGGATGCCGCGGCGCACGGCGAGTGCGGCGGCCAATGTGAAGAACACCAGGTTGCGGCCGGGCACGAAGGTGTTGGGCAGGCCGTCTTCGCGCATGGCGATGGCCGCGCCCTCGGTCAGTGCGGAACCGCCGATCGCGGCAAGCGTGGGCACTGACAGCATGTGGTCGGGGCCGAGGCGGGGTGAGGCCATGCCGGCCAGCAGCGCATCCCGGCAGGCCAGTTCCACCACATGGCGCTGGCCATATTCGAAGCCCAGCGTCTCGACATGCGCGAAGCGGTCCAGCGCCCAGGCCAGGCAAGTGGCGCTGTCCTGCCCGCCTGAGAACATCACCAGCGCCGCATCACCCCGCATCGGAAAGCCTTTCCACTGCCCAGCGCGCGGCCTCCGCCAGCGCTGCGTCGTCATCCTGGATGTGCCGTGCGGCTGCCGCGCGCAAGGCGATATCGCCGCTATTGCCGATCGCGATCATCACATTGCGCAGGAAGCGCTTGAGCCCGATGCGCTTGATCGGGCTGCCGGCGAAACGCGTGCGGAAGGCTGCGTCATCCAGCGCGGCCAGTGCGGCCAGCGGCGGGCTCAGGGCTTCGGCGCGCGGATGCAACGCGGCCTCGCGCGCGATGGCGGCGAATTTGTTCCACGGGCAGGCGGCCAGGCAGTCATCGCAGCCATAGATGCGGTTGCCCATGGCGGCGCGGAATTCATGTGGGATGGGGCCTGCATGCTCGATCGTCAGATAGGAAATGCAGCGCCGTGCATCCAGCCGATAGGGCGCCGGAAAAGCCGCAGTCGGGCAGGCATCCAGGCAGGCGCGGCAACTGCCACAGTGATCGCTTTCGGGTGCATCCGGTTCGAGTTCCATCGCGCTGTAGATCTCGCCGAGGAACAGCCAGGAGCCGAATTCGCGCGACACCAGGTTGGTGTGCTTACCCTGCCAGCCGAGGCCCGCCTGGGCCGCCAAAGGCTTTTCCATGACGGGTGCGGTGTCCACGAACACCTTCAGCGGCGCACGATAGCGGCCCATGAATTGGCCCAGCGCCTTCAGTTTCTTCTTGACCACATCGTGATAGTCGCGCCCCTGGGCATAGACGCTGATCGTACCGCGCGAACCATGCGCCAGCGCGGCGCGCGGGTCTTCGGCGGGACCGTAGTTGACGCCGAGCGTGATGACACTGACGGCATCCGGCCACAGCGCCTGCGGGTCGCCGCGCTGTTCGGCACGGCGTTCCATCCAGGCCATGCTGCCATGCTCGCCCGCGTCCAGATGCGCTTGCAGACGCGCGCGCGTCTCATCGGGCAGCGTGGCGCGTGTGATGCGCACGGCATCGAAGCCCAGCCGCAGCGCTTCCCCGATGATCGCCTGCTTCGGCGTCACGGCAGGATGGCGGTGGCCTCGATCTCGACCAACGCCTCGCGCTCCACCAGGGCGCCCACCTGTACCAGCGCCATGGCCGGGAAATGCCGCCCGAGCGTGGCGCGATACACGGGTGCCAATTCCTTCAAGGCACCGCGATATTCTTCCATGTCCGTGACATACCAGGTCAGCCGGGCGATGTGTTCCGCACCGCCACCCGCAGCCTGCACCACGGCCATGATGTTCTCCAGTGCCTGGCGCACCTGGTCCACGAAGCCTTGCGCGAAACGCCCTTGCGCATCCCAGCCGATCTGCCCGCCGACGCACAGGAAACGCCCGGTTCCCATCATGCCGTTCGCGTAGCCTCGCGGTTGCGGCCAGCCTTCAGGGTTGATGTTGGTCAGCATCGCGTCACCTCGCTTCATGGCGCAGCACGAAGCGCTGCAGCTTGCCGGTTTCCGTGCGCGGCAGCTGGTCGGGAAAATGCACCAGCCGCGGATATTTGTAGGGCGCGATCACCGCCTTCACATGGTCCTGAAGGAGCTTGCGCGTGTTGTCGTCGCGCGCATGCCCGTCATGCAACACGATATAGGCCGTGACGACCATGCCGCGTTCCGCATCATGCGTGCCGATCACGGCGCATTCGCGCACCGCCGCATGCGACAACAGCGCGGCTTCGACTTCCGGCCCGGCAATATTGTAGCCGGAGGAAATGATCATGTCGTCATTGCGCGCCTGGTACCAGAAATAGCCGTCGGCATCCTGGATGTAGGTATCGCCGGTGATGTTCCAGCCGCGCTGCACATAAAGGGTCTGGCGCGCGTCATCGAGATAGCGGCACCCGGTCGGGCCGCGCACGGCAAGCCTGCCTGGCGTGCCGCGCGGCACTTCGTCACCCACTTCGTCGACCACTTTCGCCTGATAGCCCGGCACGGGAATACCGGTGCTGCCGGCGAGGATTTTTCCGGGTGGCGCACCGATGAAGATGTGCAGCATTTCGGTGGCGCCGATGCCGTCCATCAGTTCCAGGCCGGTCGCATCCTTCCAGGCATTGAAGGTGGGTTTGGGCAGCGCCTCGCCGGCGGAGACGCATTTGCGCAAGGACGAGAGGTCATGCGTCGCCGCTTGCGCGGCCATGGCGCGATAGGCGGTGGGCGCGGTGAAACACACCGTGGCGCGATGTCGCGGGATGGCTGGCAACAGATCGTCCGGCGCGGCCTTTTCCAATAGCACCGTCGTGGCGCCGACCCGGAACGGAAACAGCACCAATCCCCCAAGACCGAAGGAGAAGGCGAGCGGGGGCGAACCGATGAAGACGTCATCCGCCGCCGGCTGCAACACCTCGCGCCCATAGGTGTCGCAGACGGCCAGCAGGTCGCGGTGGAAATGCATGGTCGCCTTGGGCTGGCCGGTCGTGCCGCTGGTGAAGCCCAGCAGGCAGACATCATCGGCCGCGCTGTCATGGGCTTTGAAATGCGGGCTGGCCTGCGCGCACATCGCCTCCAATTCGCCATCGCCCCACAGCACCAGGTGCCGCGGCGCGGGGGAGGCTGCGCGCAATTGATCGGCCAGCCGGGCATCGCACAGCGCATGGCTGATCGCTGCCTTCTCCAGCATCTGCGACAGCTCTTTCGAGCGCAGCAGCGGCATGGATGCCACCGCGATGCCGCCGGCCTTCAGCACCGCAAAACAGGCCGCGACCATCCAGGCATTATTGGCGCTGCGCAGCAGCACGCGGTGGCCCGGCACCAGGCCCAGCTGTCCCACCAGCACATTGGCGATGCGGTTCACGCGCTCGGCCAGTTGCGCATAGGTCAGTTTTTCGGCGGGTGTGATGACGGCCGGGTGGTCGGCACGCGCGGCCAGATTGGCGTCCAGCAATTCCGTCACGCAGTTCAGCCGCGCCGGGTAGGAAAGTCGCTCGAAGATGAAGTCTGGCCATTGCTCCGGCGGCGGCAGGCGGTCGCGGGCGAAGTGGTCCTGGATCATCGGCTGGCCTCGGCTCTGGCGATGACAATGCGCTGGATTTCGGAGGCACCTTCATAGACGCGCAGCGCGCGCACCTCCCGCGTTAGCAGTTCCGGCGCGCTATGCGCCACGACGCCGAGCCCGCCATGCAGCTGGGCGCAACGGTCTGCCACGCGGAAGGCAGCTTCGGTGGCGAAAAGCTTGGCCATGGAGGCCTCGCGCGAGATCCGCGCGGCACCCGCATCCTTCTGCCAGGCGGCGCGATAGACCAGCAGGGCCGCGGCATCCACATCAGTGGCGCTGTCGGCGATCGCGGCCTGCGTCATCTGTTGATCCATCAGCGGCGCGCCGAAGAGATGGCGCGTGCCGGCGCGCACCATCGACAGTGCCAGGCCGCGCCGCGCGAAGCCAAGCGCGGCCGCACCGACCGTTGCGCGGAACACATCCAGCGTCGCCATCGCCACCTTGAAGCCATTGCCGGGCGCGCCGATGCGATGGCTGTCGGGCACGCGGACATCATCGAAGGCAATGCGCGCGAGCGGGTGCGGGGCTGCCACATGAATGCGTTCGACCACGCGCACCCATTCGGCCGGCAGCCAGAAAGCGGTCAGGCCCTTCGCACCCGGCGCCTCACCGCTGCGCGCGAAGACGAC
>JAPLOK010000091.1 GCA_026400775.1 Alphaproteobacteria bacterium
AATCCCTGGCAGGCTGATACGGATCAGTTGGCGGTCGGTCACGGTTCAGCCTGGCGGGGTGGGGTAGAGATTGGGCGCCTGCTCATTGCCGGTGATGCCCAGCCGGCAGAACAGCCCGACCAGCGCGCCCTTCACCGGCCGCAGCATCAAGGTGCACACGATGGCGAACAGCGGCAGCCACAGCGCCATGTGCAGCCACATCGGCGGCTGATAGACGCGCTCGATCCAGAAGACGGGCGGCAGCAGCACATGGCCGGTGATCAGGATCACGGCATAGGGCGCGGCGTCATCCGGGCGCAGACGGCCCAACTCCGTGCCGCAATGCGAACACGCCGGGACCAGCT
Organism: Alphaproteobacteria bacterium; assembly: GCA_026400775.1. Lineage (GTDB taxonomy): Bacteria > Pseudomonadota > Alphaproteobacteria > Acetobacterales > Acetobacteraceae > Rhodovarius. Next base: position 345 of record JAPLOK010000091.1, read on the forward strand.
TGAGGAAGCCGCGAAAGACGCGCCCCTCCCCGCAGACCGGGCAGCGATTCATCAGGCCGCGCTTCAGTGCCACGCCCAGCGCGGGGCGCGTATAGCCGGGAGTGCAACTTTCCTCGTTCGACGACACTGGCGGCCCCAAAATTGTGCAGCGCAGCATTCCTGCGCCCGTTACCCATAGAAGTCCAGCAAAACCCGCTTGCAGGCAAGCGCCGCGCGCGCCAGTTTGCGCGGATGGAACGCATCCTGATCATCAACCCCAATTCCTCCATCTCCTGCACGGATGGCATTTCGGAGGCTGTGGAAGGCTTCCGCGCGCCGGGCCTGCCGCGCATCGATGTGATGCGCATCGCCGAAGGCCCGCCGGCGATCGTGAACTGGCGGCATTGGCACAGCGTGGCCGAACTGGTCTGCCGCATGGTCGAGACCGAGGCGGCCTCGGCCTATATCATCGGCTGCGTCAGCGACCCAGGCTTCGAAGCGGCGCGTGCGATCGGCCGCGGGCCGGTCTTCGGCATGCTGCGCAGCGCCATCACGGCGGCACTCTCGCGCGCCGACAGCTTCGGCGTGATCGGCTTCACCGATGCCAGCCGCGAGCGGCAGAACCGCGCCTTCTGGTCCTTGGGCGTGGATGCGCGCCTGGCGGCCTGGATTCCGCTGAACCTCGACATGGAAGTGCTGACCGACCCGGTGGCACCCCGCGCGCGCATCTGCGCCGTGGCCCGCGAATTGGCAGCACAAGGCGCGCGCAGCATCGTGCTGGGCTGCGCCGGCATGGCCAAGCATCGCGCCGCGGCCGAGGATGCGGCGGGTGTGCCGGTCATCGAACCCGCGCAGGCGGCGGTGGGACAGGCCTTGGCGGCGGTGCTGGCGGGGCGGGAAATGGCGGGGCTGCGGATCGCGGCCGAGTAGCGCGCGTTCCGCCTTGCCTTGCAACGCGCGCAAGGCGGGTCAGCTATCCGAACGCGGCACCCATGGAATGCGGCTGACCTCGATGCCCTCATCGGCCAGCGCCTCGGCTTCGGAATCCGTCGCTTCGCCATAGATCGGGCGCTCTTCTGCTTCGCCCTTGTGGATGCGCCGCGCTTCCTCGGCGAAGTCGCTGCCGACATAGTCGCTGCTGCGCTCCACCTCGTCGCGCACGCGCTGCAACAGGGCCAGCACCTGCGCGGGCACCGGGCCACCGATGGGCTTGGTGGGCGCGGGCGGCGGCGGCGCGGGCGGGGTTTCCGGCGCGGCCTCGGGGCGGCCCTTCACGCCAGGCGCTCGTGCCACGGCTGGCGTCATCAATGCGCGCGAGACACGAGTGTCGCCACAGATCGGACATTCGACCAAGCCGGCCTTCGCTTGGCTGTCGAAGGCATCGCCGCTGCGGAACCAGCTGTCGAATTTATGGCTATTGGCGCAGCGGAGTGTGTAGTGGATCATTCCTGGTGGTGCCCCGGCGGGGTGGGCGTTGATCTGTCATATAGGCGCGACCCCACGAGTTGGGGAGGGCCGTGCTCAGCCCTTCACATCCATCGCCGTGCGCAGCCCATCGCTGACCAGGTTGAAGCAGATGCTGGTCATGAAGATGCACACGCCGGGCAGCACCGCCACCCAAGGCTGCACATAGATCGCCGTGCGCAGCGTGTTCAGCATCAGCCCCCATTCGGGTTCCGGCGGCCGTGTGCCCAGCCCCAGGAAGGACAGGCCCGAGGCCAGGATCATGCACACCGAAATCAGGCTGGTCGCGTAGATGAAGATCGGCCCCAGCACATTGCCCAGCACATGCACCCGCACAATGGTGAAGGCCGATGCGCCCGAGGCGCGCGCGGCGTCCACGAAATCCAGGTTGCGCACGCCGGTGGTGACGCTTTCCGCCACGCGGATGATGGGCGGGATGAACACCATGGTCAGCGCGATGATCGCGTTCAGGATGCCCGCACCCAGCGCGCCGGAAATGGCGATCGCCAGCAGCACCGACGGGAAGGCATAGAACACATCGGTCATGCGCATGATCAGCATGTTAATCTTGCCGCCGAGGAAGCCCGCGATGACGCCGAGCATGGTGCCGATCACGAAAGCCATCGCCACCGGCAATATGCCCATGAACCAGGACAGGCGCCCGCCATGCAGCAGGCGCGTCAGGATATCGCGCCCGAGTTCATCGGTGCCGAGAATATAGCCCTCGGTCCCGATCGGGCGCAGGCGGCGGATCATGCTGCCCTGATAGGGATCATGCGGCGAAATCCACGGCGCAAAAAGGATCGCGAGCGCCATGCACAGCAGCACGAAGGCGCAGAACATGGTCAGCTTGTCGCGGGACAGGCGCTTGAACACGCCCTTCCAATACCCATCGGAGGCTTGCGCTGCCTGGCGCGCCTGGACGGCCAGTTCAGCGGCGGCGGCGGAGGTGTTCATGAGCGTTTGATTCTCGGATCGAGGGCGGTTTGCACGAGGTCCACGCACAGGTTCAGCGCGACGAAGAACATCGCCAGCACCAGGATGGTGCCCTGCAGCACCGGCAAGTCACGCTGGAAGATGGCGCTGTTCAGCAGCAGCCCGGTGCCCGGCCAGGAGAACACCGTCTCCACCAGGATCGACCCGCCCATCAGATAGCCCAGTTGCAGGCCCATCACCGCCAGCACATTCGGCGCGGCGTTCTTCACGACATGGCCGAACACTCCCCAACCGGTCAGGCCCTTGCCGCGCAGAGCGGTAACGAATTCCTGGTTCATGATCTCGGCCACGATGCCGCGCACCGTGCGCGTGACAATGCCCATGGGAATGACCGAGAGCGTCACCGCGGGCAGGATCAAATGCTGGAAATGCTCCCAGTCCCAGACCTAGTCGGCGGAGCCCCCCGGCCCCGCGCCCATCGCCGGCAACATGTTGTATTGCACAGAGAATATCACCACCAGCACCATGCCCAGCCAGTAATGCGGGATGGACACGCCCGCCACCGCGGTGGTGACCGCGAGCCGGTCAATGATCGAGCCTCGGAAGGTGCCCGCCAGCCCGCCCAGGATGGCGCCGATCACGAAGCCGATCAGCGAGGCGAAGGCCGCCAGAGTCAGCGTGTTGGAAATGGCGCTCG
>JAPLOK010000123.1 GCA_026400775.1 Alphaproteobacteria bacterium
GCAGCCAGGCCACTTCCTCGAAATTGGACTGCTCGCACAGATCCTGCACCGCATAGCCGCGATAGGTCAGGCTGTTGGTCTCGGGCATCACCTTCGAGACGGAACTCTCATCGGCATAGACGCCAACCAGGCCTTTGCGGACATCGATCGCTTCGCTCATTGCGTTCCTCTTTGGTCTTGTGCGGCGCAGAATACGCCGCAGGCCAAGGCTGTCCATCGGCACGACAAGGACGCGTTAACCGCGGCGCAACAGAGTCATGCGGCGTGGAGTGCTGCCCATAGCCCCCCAATGCGGCACGCCCCCCACTCCGCGCGCGAAGTGCGATAGGGCACATCGATTGCCGCCATTGATCGGGCATCGTCGCGCCAGTCGCCACCCGTCAATAGGGTGCGTGCATCGTGAAGGAGATACGCCGATGCGCCTTGCACTGCTCGCCGCCGCCCTGGTGCTGATGGCCCTGCCCGCACAGGCCAACACGCCGCGCGCCGCCTGCGCCGAACGCTTCGATGTCGCCGAGACGATGATGGCGCCGCCGCGCATCATTGCGCGCGAGAGCTTTCACCTCGAACGCCAGGACCAGGCGCCGCTGGCGGCCACGCCCACGCGCCAGCGCCGCACCCGCGCCGCCCTGCCCTGCTGGTTCACATGACCACACCGCATTTCATCGCTGAGCCCGTGACGCTCGGCCCCGGCATTGCAGGGCATGCCTATGCGGTGGTGCTGCACTGCGAGCAGGCGCGGCGGCTGCGGCTGTCCTTCGCCGCCCCCGGCACGCGCCATGCGCCGCAGGACCTCCTTTGCCGCCTGCCGCGGCACAGCAGCGTGGCGTTGCCACTGGGCATCATTCCCGGCGAGCGCTGGCCGGATGACGCGCTGGCACGGCACCTGACCATGCGCTGGGCGGACTGACGCGGCAGCTTGCGCTACATCAATGCCGCGAGCCCCCGCAGGCGTCCAGGATGTCCGTGGATATGGGGTGCACGCGATGCGGATGGACAGCGCGCTGACGCGCAAGACACGGGCGGCGGCATGCGCACCCGGCTTCTGATTCTCGCAGCACTCCTCGGCATCGCGCTGGCGGGCCTGGGCTTCCTGCGCCTGCAACCCATCGCACTGGAAACGGCGCAGTCCGAACGCGATGTGGCGTTGCGCGTCTTCGGCTTGGGCACGGTGGAGGCGCGCGTGCTCTCACGCATCGGCTTCGAGGTGGCGGGCGTGCTGGTCGCCGTCCAGGCCGACCATGGCGACCGAGTGGCGGCGGGCACGGTGCTGGCACGGCTCGACCCTGCCTCGCAGCAGGCGCGGCTGGCCCGCGCCGAGGCCGTGCTGCAATCGGCCGAGGCGCAGCAGGGCCGCGTCGCCGCCGCCTATGAGCGCATGAGCGTGATCTACACCCAGAAGCGCAGCACCGCGCAGCGCCGGCGCGAGCTGGCCAATCGCGGCAATGCCAGCATGGAAGCCGCGGAACTGGCCGAAACCGAGTTCGCTGCCGCCCAGGCCGATCTGAACCTGGCCCGCGCCGACCTGGCCGTGGCGCGCGCGCAGCTGGCCGATGCGCAGGCCAACCTGC
>JAPLOK010000014.1 GCA_026400775.1 Alphaproteobacteria bacterium
ACGATCAGCGCCATGGGCGTGCCCGTCAGGTTGCACACCGGCGTCAATTCGCGCTCAAGATCGAGGGGGATTTGTGAGCCCGGAACGGCGGGCGCCACGCTCATATTGCCCATGATGGCAGTGGCCAGCGTGGTGCCATCCGGCGCGGCGCGCGCCGCCGCCTGCATCGCGAGGTAGCCCACCGCGCCGCTGCGCGTCTCGGGGATGATCTGCGGGCCGCCGCGCCGCGCAACGGCCTCGGCCGCGATGCGCACGGAGATATCGGCCGCCCCGCCCGGTGCGAAGCCCACCAGGATGCGAATGGGCGCACGGGTCTGGGCCAGCGCCGAAGGGGCGACCGCTGGCGCAGCGAGAAACGGCGATGCGAGCAGCAGGCGGCGATGCATGGTCATTCCCCGGTGAAGCGTGGCGGGCGCTTTTCCGCCCGGGCGGCGCGGCCCTCAGCGTAATCGGCGCTGTCGTAGCAGGCATCGGCCAGAAGCTGGGCGCGCGCCAGCTCGGGCGGGGCGTCGCGGCGGGCGAGCTCATGGAAGGCCACCTTTGCCGCGCGCAGCGAGAGGGGTGCCGCGCCCGCAATCTCCCGCGCGGCCAATAGCGCGACTCCCTGCATCGCTGCTTGGTCCGGCAACATCTGCGTGACGAGCCCCAGGCGCTCCAGCGCCTCGCCCGCGAAGCTGCGCCCGGTCAACACCATCAGCCGCGCGGTGGCGAGGCCCACCACATCCACCAGCTTGACGATATCCTCCAGCCGGTACGGCAGCCCCAGCTTCACCGCCGGCACGCCCATCCGCGCCTCGCGGCTCGCGAAGCGCAGATCGCATTGCAGCGCGAGTTCCAGCCCGGCGCCCAGGCAATGGCCATGGATGGCGGCAATGGCCGGTTTCTCCAGCGCGGCCATGCGCTCGGCCACGGCGCGCTGCCAGGCGTTATAGGCGGCCGATTGGGCGGCACTGGCGCGGATCGCCTCGAACTCCGAGGTGTCATTGCCGGTGCAGAAAGCGCGATCGCCGGCGCCCTGCAACAGCAGTACCCGCGCCTCGGGCCGCACGGCCACCTCATCCAGCAGGCCGGGCAGCGATTGCCACATGCTGGCGGTGATGGCGTTCATCCGGCGCGGATGGTCGAAGGTGAGATGCGCGATGCCATCAGCGATGGCCAACGTCACGCGCGCCTCGCTCATGCGCCGAGATCCACGACGAGGTTCCCGCAGGCCTCCAGCACGGCGGTGGCGCCGGGCGGCATCAGCAGGGTGGACATGCCATCCTCCACCACGGCGTGGCCCGATGCGCTGGCCCGCGCCCAGATCGCCGCGCCGGAAGGCGGGCACGCTTTGCATCGCCTCGCCGAAGCGCACGGCGCGATGCGCATGCGGCGTGGTGAGCCCCATGGCCGGGATGTCGGGATCCAGGCGCCCCTCGCCCGTCGCGGCGGTGGCGGCGACGCGGATATTCACGACCTCGACCGTGGCAACGGGCGGCACGCCGGCGAAGACGGAACGATACGCGGCCTCGAACCCCGCCCGGATCGCCGCGATGCTGCCCGCGCCATAGGGGCCGGCGGGCAGGTCGGTGGCGAGTTCATGGCCTTGGCCAGCGAAGCGCAGATCGGCCGTGCGCGTCAGGGTGATGCCGGCCCCGGCGCCCAGCGTGGCGGCGATGATGGCGCGGGCCTCCTCCTCCAGCACGGCGAAGCGCGTCTCCAGTACTTCGGGCGGCAGGGTGTCCAGCTTGGTGGCCAGCGTCGCCACACGGTCCACCCGCGCGGGGGCCAGCAGCAGGCCCAGCGCCGAGGCCACGCCGGCGGCGGGCGGGCAGATCACCCGCCGCAGCCCCAGTCGGCGCGCCACCTCCGGCCCATGCAGCGGCCCGCCGCCGCCGGTGACGAGCAGCGCGGGTTCCGCTCCCTCGCCGCCATGCTCGGCCAGATGCACGCGCGCGGCCGCGGCCATCGCCTCATTCACCACGGCATGCACGCCCGAGGCCGTGGCCCCCGGCGCCATGCCGGCGGCGATCCCCAACGCATCCAGCGCGGCGCCGGAGGCCGCTTCATCCAGCCGCATGGTGCCGCCCGCAAAGCCTTCGGCCTGAAGATAGCCCAGCGCCAGATTGGCGTCGGTCACGGTGGGTTCCGCGCCGCCGCGCCCATAGCAGGCGGGCCCGGGGTCGGAGCCGGCGCTGCGCGGGCCGACCTTCAGCAAACCCAGCGGGTCAAGTGCCGCGATGCTGCCACCCCCAGCGCCGATTTCGATGAGTTCCACCGCCGAAATGCTCAGCGGCAGGCCGCTGCCGGGGGTAAAGCGCCGCTCCCGCGCGGCCTCGAAGCGATGCGCCACGCGCGGCACGCCATCACGCACCACCGCGAGCTTGGCCGTGGTGCCGCCCATGTCGAAGGCCAGCAGATCGCGCGCGCCGCTGCGCCCGCCAAACACCGCGGCCGCCAGCGCCCCCGCCGCCGGGCCGGATTCCAGCAGGCGCACGGGCACGCGCTTGGCTTCCTCCACATGCGTCAGCCCGCCATTGGAGAGCATGAGGAACAAGGGCGCGGTGACGCCCAGCGCCGCGATCTCCCGCGCCAGCGCATCCAGGTAGCCGACGGCCAAGGGCTTCACATAGGCGTTGGCGACGGTGGTGGAGAGCCGCTCATATTCGCGGATTTGCGGTGAGACCTCGCTCGAGAGCGAGAGATGCAGCCCCGGATGGCGGGCCGCGATCAGCGCCGCCGCCTGCTGCTCATGCACCGGATTGGCGTAGGCATGCAGGAAGCCGATGGCCAGCGAGGTGACGCCCGCCGCCACAAGCTGATCGGCCGCCGCCAGCACGGAGGCAGCGTCCAGCGGCGTTTCCACACTGCCATCGGGCGCCAGGCGCTCGCGCGCTTCAAGCCGCAGCGCGCGGCGCACAAGGGGCTTGGGCAGCGCGATGAAGAGATCATAGATCTCGTATTTCCGCTCATGCCCGATTTCGAGAATGTCGCGGAAGCCCTCGGTGGTCAGCAGCCCGGTGGGGGCGCCGCGCCGCTCGATCAGTGCATTGGTCAGCAGGGTGGTGGCATGCACCACGCGGGTGATGTCCGCCGGCGCCACACCCTCACGCGCCAGCAGGTGACGAATGCCCGAGAGCACGCCCCGCGCCGGCTCGGCCGGGGTGGTGAGTTCCTTATGGGCGAAGAAGCGCCCGCTCTCAGGCGCATGCAGAACGATGTCGGTGAAGGTGCCGCCGATATCGATGGCCAGCGCATACTGGGTCATGCGATGCCATCCTCGCGGTCCGCGATCACAAGTTCGGGCGGGCGCGCCGCCGCTGGGCCATGGCCGCCGCCGCCCGGTGTGCGCATCTCCACCGTGCCGCCCGGCATGACGACATGCTGCCGCTTCGGGTCCACCGCCGCGCCATCAATCAGTACCACACCCGGCGCACCCGGCGAGCCGCCCGCAAATCCCGGGGCGGCCGAGCCGGGCTGGGTGCGCTCGGCCAGGAAGGTCACGGCGATGGGCTGGGAGGAACGGCTTTCATACAGCGTCTCCTGCCCGGTGCCACCGCGATGCCGGCCCGCGCCGCCCGTGCCGCTTCGCAAGCGCCGGAAGCGCACCCGCCAGGGGGCCGATTGCTCGATGGTCTCGACCGAAGCGGAGGAGACATTGGAGGGCCAGCTCAACACATTGGCGCCATCGCCCTGGGCATGGGCGCCATAGCCGCCATTGAGGAAGAGCGCATTGGCGATCGGCGTGCCATCCTCGCGAAAACCCGAGAAGCCGAGGCACCAGAGCGGCGAACCCACACCCGCCACCACGCGCTCCGGCAGCGCCTCGGCCAGGGCCGACATGACGAGGGCGGGCAGGAAATGGCCGGTCAGCGCGCGCGCTCCGCCCGCCGCCGGATGGCGGGAATTGAGGATGCAGCCCTCCGGCGCTGTGACGGTCAGCGGCACGAAGCTGCCCTCATTATTCGGCACGGCGGGGCAGAGCACCGCCTTCACCGCGAAGGCCGTATAGGCGAAGGTATAGGCAAGGCAGACATTGATGGCGCGGGCCACCTGCGGGTCGGAGCCCGCATAGTCGCAGGTGATCGCATCGCCCTTCACCGTCAGCGCGAGGCAGAGGCGCAAGGGCTGCTCCAGCCCGTCGGTGAGCACTTCGGCGCGGTAGGTGCCATCGGGTACGGCGGCGATGGAAGCGCGCATTGCCCGCTCCGAGCGCGACTGGATTTCCGCCGCCAGCGCCGAGAGGTCCGGCAGGCCATGCTCCGGCAGCAGGGCCAGGATACGGCGCTCCATCAGGTCGAGTGCGGCGAATTGCGCGTGCAGGTCGCCCAGTACCTGGTCCGGCACGCGGGTATTGCGACGGAGCATGCGCATCAGCGTAGCATCCGGCACGCCGGCCACTACGGCCTTCATCGGCGGGATCTGCAGGCCTTCCTCGAAGACATCCCGCGCTTCGGCCGAGCGGATGCGGCCGCCGATATCGGGGGAATGCGCCACGGAGCCGGCGAAGGCCACCAGCCGCCCATTCAGGAAAATCGGCTTGGCCACGGTGATATCCGGCAGATGGCCCGTGCCCATCCAGATGTCGTTGGTGATCAGCACATCGCCGGGCGAGAGGGTTTCCGCCGGATATTCCCGCAGGAAATGCTTGATCGTGTTGGGCAGGGTGCAAAGGAAGCTCGGCACGCTATCCGTCGCCTGCACGACGGAGCGCCCTTCGGCGTCGGTCAGCACGCAGCCGAAATCATGACTCTCACGCACCACGGTGGAGAAGGAGGAACGAAGCAGCGCGGCGGCGGCTTCATCCACGATGGAGACGAGCCGCGTCCAGAGCAGCTCCAACCGAACGGGGTCAAACATCAATCGAGTCGAATTCCTGCGGATTGCACAACGCGTGACCATTTCACGGTTTCGGACGCCAGGAAGGCGCGGCTTTCATCAAGCGGGCCGCCAATGGGCGTGGCGCCCATGGTGGTGAAGCGTTCCCGCAAGGCGGGCTCGGCCAGCACGGCGCGCAGATCCGCGTTCAGCCGCTCCAGCAGGGGTTGCGGCGTGGAGGCGGGGGCGGCGATGGTGAACCAGGCGGTGGCGACATAGCCCTCCACCCCGGCTTCGGCAGCAGTGGGCACATCAGGGAGCGCGGGTGACCGTGCGGCGCTGGTCATGGCCAGGGCGCGCACGCGACCGGCGCTGGCGACAGGCGGCACGGTGGGCAGGTTCTCGAACATCAGCTGGATATTGCCGGCCATCAGGTCGTTCAGCGCCTGGGAGGAGCCGCGATAGGGCACATGCGTCATCCGCAGGCCGGTGACGAGCATGAACAACTCACCCGCCATGTGGGTGGAGGTGGCGTTGCCGGCCGAACCAAAGGTCAACTCGCCCGGCCGCGCGCGCGCCAAGGCCACAAGATCGCGCAGATTTTGCACCGGCACGGCCGGATGCGCGATGATGACGTTGGGGAACTCGGCCAGGATGGTGACGGGGGTGAGCTCCGTCGCCGGCGCATAGGGCAGGTTGCGATAGACGCTATAGGCCGCGTGGATGCCGATGCTGCCCAGCAGCAGCGTCTGCCCATCGCCCGGACTGCGCGCCACATGCTCGGCGCCGATATGCCCGCCCGCCCCCAGGCGGTTGTCGATCACCACCTGCTGCCCCCAGCGCGTGGACAGCGCCTGCCCCGTAACGCGCGCCAGCACATCAGCCGAGCCGCCCGCGGCGAAGGGGACCACGATGCGGACCGAGCGCTGCGGCGCGGTCTGCGCCTCCGCCCGGACGGCCGTGAGGGTCAAGGCGGCTATGGCTGCGGCAAGACAGGCGAGGCGCATGCTAGTCTCCGGGAAGCGGTGATCTCCTACGCGACCACAGAGATGACCAATCGGCAAGGGCGCGCGGACCGGCGCCGCCAAGTGCAGGCCGAAAAAGCTCGCGAACGGGTGTTGATCGCATCGAACCGTCGCGCTTTGGTAAGCGATCAAGAGGACGAGCCGGGATGATTGGCCGCAGCCAAGCGCCTGGCGGGCCAGGCGCACTCTCCGGTGTTGGAGTTCGATTGAATTGGAATGCCCACGCTTTGGTGGGCGGCTGCACGCCCTTCATGAACCCGACGCGCCGGGCGGGATGCACCGCGGACAGCGCGTCCATCACGTCCTTGAGGTACGGCGTGCGGCTGGTGCGCCACGGGCCCGGCTCGGCCGAGGCGCGGCTGCCGAGCATGCGGTGACGCTCGGCCCAGTCCGAGACCAGCAGGGCGGGCTCTGGCGCCATGCCGTCGCGCCACGCCTGCAGGATCTCGGCTGCGCCGTCGAAGCCGCCGAGTTCGGCGATGATCTGCTCGCCGGTCATCATGCGACCGCCACGCGGACGTCGTTGCGTTCGGCCAGGTGCTGGCGGAGCCTCGCGTCCATCAGCGTTTGCAACCGGTGGGCGTCGACGCCGAGTTCGGCCGCGAGTTCCGCGGCGATACGGGCTGGCCAGGCGAGGATGGCATCGCGCTCCTCCTTTGCCAGCCGGTGCACCAGCATGAGCGCGCGCGCCTTCTCGACCAGCTGTCCGCGACGCTCATCGAGCCGGAGCTTGCGCTCCTGCGCCTTGAGCATCTCGTTGGCGGTGCGCGCATTGTGGAAGCTGCTGCCGCCCGCGGATGGTGTGGGCAGCGGCTCCGGCATGGGCGGGGCGACGAATGCGGGTCGCGGTGGGGTCGGCGGTGGCAATGGCTGTACCGGTACTGGCGCCACCATGGCCGCCGTCTTGCGCGCCGGATCGCTGCTCGCGGCCAGGCGCGCGCGGACCTTCTCGACGTCCCAACCACCACCCGGTTCCTGTGCGATGCGGCCGGCCTGCGCGGCCTTCTGCAGCGCGGTGTGCGAGATGCCCAGCCGGCGCGCCACCTCGCGCTGCGAGGGCACCAGCGCATCGGAAGCGGCTGCGATCATGATGTGATCGAACCCCTCCGATCATAGCAATTCGATGAGCGCGAGATGCGCTTGGCTCGTGCGCGGCACAGCGCGAATGGTCCGTCACACGCAGAGCATCACGCCCTGCACCACGACGGAGACCAGCATGACCGACCGCACCGCCCGCGCCGCCCGCAACCAAGAAAACAGCCTGGCCGCCTTCCTCGCGAAGAAGGCCGAATTCGACGCCCTCCTCGCGGAACTAACCCAGGCCAGCACGGACCATTTCGGCGCGGACCCCGAGACGGTGCTTTGGGGCGAAGCAGCCTGGCTTTCGGATGCCACCGCGAAGCTGAAGGATATCGCGGAACATCGCGGACCAGCATTTCCGCCACGGTGAATACGCAGCCTCACGCGGGCCACTCCCGCAGCGCCCCGACCGGCTTCTGCCCAGCGGGGCTCCCGGCAGTAGGGGCCGATTGCCGGCACCCGGAACCGGAGACCACCACGATGACCAAGCTTTCTGACACGCAGAGCATCATTCTCAGCGCCGCCGCGCAGCACGAAATGGGCCTCGCACGCGCGCCGAAGACCCTGCCTGCCGCAGCGCGCAACGCGGTGTTCCGCAGCCTGATCAAGAACAACCTGCTGACCGAGATCAACGCGCCGCGCGAGCATGTCGGGCTGGGCTGGCGCCAGGATGAGGATGGCACCTGGATCGTGGCGCGCATCACCGACGAGGGGCTGCGCGCCATCGGCATCGACCCGAACGAGGGCGACGCGGTGGCCGGCGAGCCCGACTGCTCGGGCATCGAGGGCAGCGTGCCCGACACGGCGCCCACGGGCGAGGACGACGCCGCCGAGGGGGATGCCCCCGCGGAGGAAGCCGAACCCGCCCAGGGCGTGCCCACGCGCGCCCCGCGCGCCAGCCTGCGCGACGCCGCGGCGGCGGTTCTGACCGCCTGGGACGCCAGCCCGGCGCAGGATGCCACCGACAACCCGATCAGCCGCGCCATCGAGGCCCTCCGCGCCGCCCTCGCCGGCAAGCCCGCCCGCGTCGCGCGCGAGCCCGGCGCGCCGCGCAAGCCGCGCGAGGGCACCAAGCAGGAGCAGGTCCTCGCCATGCTGCGCCGGCCGGAGGGCGCGACGGTCGCGCAGATCGCGGAGGCCACCGGCTGGGCGCAGCACACGGTCCGCGGATTCTTTGCCGGGCTGAAGAAGAAGGGCCACGCGGTCGAAGTTCGGGAGCGCATCCGCCAGGTCGGCCCCAACAAGACCGGCGCGAAGGGCTCCTTCACCATCTACGCCCTGGCGGTGTGAGCATCCTGGCGCAGCATCACGGGCCCGCTGCTGGAGAGTAGCGGGCCCTTCCTCGTCATGGAGCGGCGTCTCTTGCCAAAACAGCGGGGGCGTGGAGGCCGATGTCAGTGCTCGGGTCAGCCGCCCTCGTCGCGGCTGTGTCGCTGTGCCGCATCAAGTACCGCGCGCAGCACCGGCTCGGGCTGCTCCTCAATGGCGGCAGTCAACGCCCTAAGCGCGCGACGCGCGTCGTAGAGTTGGTCGAGCAGCGAGAGCACGAGCGGGATCGCCTCCTCATCCAACTCCAGCGTGACATGCAGTTCGACCAGCAGGGTCAGACGGGCGACAT
>JAPLOK010000478.1 GCA_026400775.1 Alphaproteobacteria bacterium
CCGGCTCGCGGGCTCGGGCGCGGCGGCGGGCTGTGCCTGCGGCGCATCGGCTGGCGGGTCCAGCACATCAAGTGCGACGCGGTTGCCGATGCGGAAATGGCGGATGGTGGCACCTGGCCGCACGCGCAGATCGACACCGCCGGGCACGGCCTGCGCGCCCAGAACGTTGCGCGGCATGCGGCGCAGCGCATCCAGCACGAAATCGGCCGGCGCCTCGAAGCGCAGCGCCACGGTCTCGCCCTGCTGCTGCACGCTGTAGCGCGGTGGCGCCTGCCAATCGAAGACGACGCGGCCGTAATTGGCATGGTCACCGCCGCGCAGGCTCACGCGTTCCTGCGCCCCCGCCATGGCGGGGATGCAGGTCAGCATGCACAACAGGGCGAACAGCGCGCGCATCAATCGAAGCTGGCCAGCAGGCTGTCGATTTCGGCCTGGGACGCCGCGCCGCTGGGCAATTGCGGGCCATTGGCCAGGGCGCGACCCTCCGGCACGACTGTTGCGGCGGCGGGTGGTGGCGCGTGGTCGGGGAAGGGGCCGAAGCGCTCTTCGACGTGCTTCAGCCGGTCTTCGATCGACTTCAGCGCGTTGACCACCTTGCCAATGCGCTGGCCGGTGATGTCCTGGAAGGAGCACGCCTCGAAGATGCGGGTGACGGCGGCGCTGACGGCGCCGGCATCCTCGGCGGAGAGCCGCGGGGCCAGGCGCTCGAGACCTTCGCAGGCATCGAGGATCTCGTTCGTGGCCTCCGCGGTGTGGGAGACAACGGCGTCCAGCTCGTCGGTGGCGACGGGGATGTGGCTGGCATTGATGTCCACCACCTTCAGCGCGGCCATCTCGCGCTTGGCACGCGCGATTTCCTCCGCCAGGCCCTGCAATTCGCCCAGCAGCAGGGTCTCATTTGCCGACAGATCGCCGGCGATGGAAGAGAGCACACTACGCACCGCGCGTTCTACCGGATCGGCGCCGGAGAGGGTTCCGTCAGGCATGGACCAGCACCTTCTCGATCTTCTCGCGCAGCGTTTCGGCGTTGAAGGGCTTCACGATGTAGTTGGACACGCCGGCCTGCTTGGCGGCGACCACATTCTCGGTCTTGCTCTCGGCGGTGATCATGATGAAGGGCAGGTTCTTCAGCCGCTGGTCGGCACGGACTTCCTTCAGAAGTTCCAGGCCGGTCATGGGCTCCATGTTCCAGTCGCTGATGACGAGGCCGAAATTGCCGGCGCGCAGCTTGGCCAGCGCCTCGCTGCCGTCGGTGGCTTCCTCCACATTGTCGAAATCCAGCTGCTTCAACAGGTTACGGATGATCCGCAGCATCGTCTTGTAGTCATCGACGATCAGGATGTTCATGCTCTTGTCCATGGCGGGTCCTCAGTGCGTGAAGGGGCGGGTGGTCATTCGGACGGACGGCTGCGCAGACGCGACAATTCGGTGGTGATGGCGCGCGCACGATCAGGGCGCATCGCGGCCAGGACAGGCGCGGCCTTGGCGTCCCGCATCCGGTCCATAACTTGCAGCAGCACGGGCATCTCCAGTTCATCCAGGATGGCGGCGGCGTCACGCGGCCGCATTGCTTCATAGACGCGAACTAGTTGACGAATTCCTGCTTCCTCGCGCTGGTCCCGGGCGCGCGCTTCGGTTTCCAGGCGGGTCTGGATGGCGCGCATCTCCTCCAGCCGCTGCTGCACACGGCGCTCGGCCGCGGCCAGCAGCAATTCGCGCTGGGCGATCTCCTCGCCGCGGCGCTCGATGTCCTGTCGGCGGGTTCGCAGGCTTTCCAGCAGCGCGCGCTCGGCTTCGGCGCGCGGGTCAGGTGCTGCTGCTGCGGGCGCGGCCGGTGGCGCGGCTGCGGCTGCCGGTGCGGGCGCGGGCGTGGCGGCGGATGTGGCAGCCGGCGCTGGTTGCTGCGCCTGCGCCACCATCGCACGCGGTGGCTCGCCGGGCGGCGCGCTCAGGATGCGTTCCAGCTTGACCAGACCCAGCATCGCCATGGCTGACATCGCGATGGGCAGCAGGCGCAGGCGCATCAGCGCCGCCCCGCCAGCACTTGCCGGATCTGCTGTTCGATCGCCTCGCGCGGGGTTTCTGCAGGGGCGCCGCGCGCGGCGCGCACGCCGCTGTCCAGCCGGTCCGCGAGGCTCTCGCCGCGCTCGATCAGGAAACGCAGGTCATCGCGCAGAGGCTCGGCGGCCGCGGTCTTTTCGGCCACCTGGCGCCCGGCCAGCTCGGCCGCCGCACGCAGCCGCAGCAGCGCCGATTCGGCCGCACGTGTCGCATCGCCCAGGCTCGCCGCGGCCTCTGCCAGGGCTTCGCGCTCGCCGCGCAGCCGCGCAAGCGAGGTGTTCAGCCGCCAGGCCAGCGGCAGGGCCACCGCCAGCAGCAGGATCACGACGGCATGCGCCGCCCATTCGGCCATGCTCATGGCGCAGCACCCATGATGCCGGACTCTTCCAGCACGCGCACCGCGGGCCTGTCTTCGACGCGGCCAAGTTCGGCCGTGAACAGCGGCACATTGCCGCATTGCAGCTTCACCGGCATGTTGGGCGGCGTGGACAGCGTGATGCGATCGCCGGGCTTCAGCGCCAACATCACCGACAGTGGCATCACCTGTTGGTCCAGCACCACGTCGAGCGCGACGCGGGTATGGCGCAGCTCCTCGGCCAAATGGCTTTCCCAGATGCTGTCGCGGCCGAATCTCTCGCCCATGAACTGCTGCAGCAGCATCTCGCGCACGGGTTCCAGCGTGGCATAGGGAATCAGCAATTCGATGTTCCCGCCGCGATCCTCCATGTCGACGCGCAGCCGCGCCAGCACGCAGGCATTGGACAGGCGACTGATCATCGCGAAGCGCGGATTCACCTCAAGCCGGTCGAATTCGAAGGTGACGTCGGAGATCGGGCGGAAGGCCTCGCCCAAATCCTCCAGGACGACGCGCAGCAGGCGTTCGATCAGCGTGCGCTCGATGGTGGTGTAGGGCCGGCCCTCGACGCGCATGGCCGAGGTGCCGCGCCGGCCGCCCAGCAGCACATCCACGACCGAATAGATCAAGGCGCTGTCCACCACGATCATACCGTAATTGTCCCATTCGCGGCACTTGAACACCGCGAGCATGGCCGGCAGCGGCACGCCGTTCAGATAATCGCCGAAGCGCTGCGAGGCGATGCTGTCGATCGACACTTCGACGTTGTCGGAGGTGAAGTTGCGCAGCGAAGTGGACATCACCCGCACCAGCCGGTCGAAGATGATCTCCAACATCGGTAGGCGTTCATAGGAGACCAGGCCCGAGTTGATGATGAGCTCGATGCCGGACTTGTTCGCACCCTCGCCATCGCCATCGCCATCGCCCAAGCCCATCAGGCTGTCGATCTCGGCCTGGTTCAGCACGCGCGCGGCGTCGGGCTCCGCGGTCTCGCCGCCGCCGGTCGCGGCATCCTCGATCGCAGCGCCCCAGGCGGCCGCGAGATCGTCCTCTTCCTTGCTCATTGTACCAGGATCTCCTGGAAGAGCACGTCAGTGACGCGCGCGGGGTGGGCGATGATGTTGGCGCGCGCCATCAATTCCTCTCGCAGGCGGTGCGTGCCGGCGGAGCCGCGCAGTTCCTCCGGGCGCATCTCGCGCAGATAGGTGGTGAACAGGTCCACGATGCGCGGCAGCGCGGTCTGCAGTGCGGCGGCATCCTCCTGGCCCAGCACCTCGATCTGGCTGCGCAGGCGGATGAAGGTCGGCCGGCGGCCGGTGGCGTTCAGGTTGGCAGTGATGTCCGGCACCTGCACGAAGGCCGGCAGGCGCGGCGGGGGCGGCGCGGGTTCGCCGCTGGCCTGTCCGGGAGGCGGCGGCGCGCCACCCAGCAGGCCCGAGAACCACACCCCGGCACCGCCCCCGACCAGCAGCACGGGCAGGGCGATCAGCAGCAGCTTCTTCTTGCCGCCCTTCTTTGGCGCTTCCCCCTCGGCGGGGACTTCGGCCTTGCTGGCCATGCGGGGTGGTTCCTTCGCGCACACGGCACTAGTGCCGCTCCAGGCAGTTTTCGCACCCTCGGGTTAATGAAACCCTGCGCCGCCCGGCGGCTGCAAACCGCGCCCGCCCCCGGCACTTCCTGCCGCGCCGTACCCCGCCCGGGCCTGGCACGCCGCTTGCGAAGCGGGCTGGCAAGGAGTGCAAGCCCATGGACAGCCCCGGCTATATCGTTCTCTCACGCATGACGGCGCAGCTTCGCGCGCAGTCCGTCACCGCGAACAACCTGGCCAATACGGATACGCCAGGCTTCCGCCTCTCGCGCCCCGTCTTCGCCGAGCATGAGCAGCAACAGCGCTTCACCCAGCGCATCCCCGGCGGCCGCACCGTCGACTACGCCTGGGACCGCGCAACCTGGCGCGACGATGCGCCCGGCGTCATCACCCGCACCGGTAATCCGCTCGATGTCGCGATCCAGGGCGAAGGCTTCTTCGCCGTCGAGACCTCCCGCGGCGAGCGCTACACCCGTGCCGGCCGGTTCACCGTGGGCTCCGATGGCCGGCTGATGGACCACCAGGGCAATGCGGTGCGGAACGAAGCCGGCAACCCCATTGCCATCGCCGCGAACGACACCCGCATCGAGGTACGCGGCGATGGTTCCATCATCTCCGAGAACGGTCCGCTCGGCCGCCTGCGCGTGGTGCGCTTCGACAACAACCAGACCCTGCGCGCCGAGGGCGAACGCCTGTTCGACGCCGCCGGCCAGCAACCGCAGGCCGTCGCGAGCCCCTCCGTCATGCAAGGCGCGGTGGAGGGCAGCAATGTCCAGCCCGTCATCGAGATCACCCGCATGATGGCGGAAGTGCGCGAATTCCAGATGGCCACCCAATTCGCCGACCGCGAGGGCGAGCGCCTCTCCACCGCCATCGACCGCATCCTGCGTCGCCGCTCGTAAGGAACACACACCATGCGCTCCCTCCACATCGCAGCGACGGGCATGCTCGCCCAGCAGACCAATGTCGAAGTGATTTCCAACAACCTGGCCAACATGACGACCACCGGCTTCAAGCGCCGGCGCGCGGAATTCCAGGACCTGATCTATCAGAATCTGCGCCGCGTCGGCTCGACCACCTCGGACTCCGGCACGGTTTTGCCATCGGGCGCGCAGGTGGGCCTGGGTGTGCGCACGGCCGCGATCTACCGCATCAACGAACAGGGCAATCTGCAGCAGACGGAAAACCGCTTCGACCTGGCAATCCGCGGCAATGGCTATTTCCAGGTGCAGATGCCCAATGGCGACACCGCCTACACGCGTGACGGCACCTTCGCGCTGTCGCCGGAAGGCACCATCGTCACCGCCGAAGGCTTTATCGTGCAGCCCGGCATCACCGTGCCGGCGGCCGCGCGCGACGTGACGATCAACGCCTCGGGCGAGGTGCTGGTGCGCCTTGATGGCCAGGTGGCGCCGCAGAATGTCGGCCAGATCCAGACCGCGATCTTCGCCAATGAAGGCGGCCTCGAAGCCATCGGCGAAAACCTGCTGCTGGCCACTGCCGCATCCGGCCAGCCGCAGGCGGCAGCCCCCGGTGCGGCGGGCCATGGCCAGGTTCTGCAAGGCTTTATCGAGACGTCGAACGTCAACACCGTGCAGGAGATCACCTCGCTGATCACCGCGCAGCGCGCCTATGAGATGAACAGCCGCGTCATCGCCGCATCCGACGAAATGCTCTCCGCGCTGACGAGGCTGCGTTGATGCGCGCGCTGTTCTTCCTGCTGATGCTGGCGGCTCCGGCGGCGGCTGACACGGCCTTCCTGCGCCCGCAGGTGGTCATCGATGACGCGACATTGCGCGTGCAGGACATCTTCGAAAATCCAGGCGCGCGTGGCGCGGCCCCTTTGGGCGCGGCGCCGCAGCCTGGGCGGCGCATCGTGCTGGAAGCAGCGCAGCTCGCCGCCATCGCACGCGCGCAGAATGTGCCCTGGCGCCCCACCTCGCAGAATGACCGCGTGGTGATCGAACGCCCCGGCCGGCCCGTGCCGCGCCCCGAAGTCGAGACGCTGCTGCGCGAGGAACTCACGCGGCTCGGCCTCGACGAACACGCCGAGATCGAACTGCCGCAATGGATCGCGCCAATGGTGCCGATTGCCGCCCTGCACCAGACCATGGTCGAGGGTGTCGTGCTGGAAAATCCCGGCAACCGCTTCGCCGCCACGCTGGTTGTGATGGCCGATGGCATGGCCACCATCCGCACCCGCATCGCCGGCCGCGCGGTGCCGACCGTGCCGGTGGTGATCGCCACGCGGCGCCTCGCACTCGGCGATGTCATCGCCGCGCGCGATGTGCGCGAAATTCGCCAGCGCGCCGAACGCGTGCGCCCCGGCATGGCCGAACGCGCCGACCAGGTGGTGGGCCAGGAATTGCGCCGCCCCATCGCGGTGGATGGCGCCTTCCCGATGGTCGATATCGGCCCGCCCAGCATCGTCGCGCGCAACCAGCCGGTGATGCTGTTGCTGGATGCGCCGGGGCTGACGCTGACCGCCCAGGGACGCGCCATGGAAAATGGCGCGCGCGGCGCCACCGTGCCGGTGATGAACCTCGCCTCGCGCGCCATCGTGGAGGGCCAGGTGATCGGCCCGGGGCGCGTGCGCGTCGCCATCGGCAGCGTGCCAACACAGACCGCCAACGCCGCCGCGCTGCGGCCATGAAGGACCACGCCATGCGCTTCGTCGCCATCCTGCTGCTGCCGGCCGCCCTTGCCGGTTGCGGCAATGCAGAACGCCTTTCACGCCTCGGCCGCCCGCCCGCGATGTCCGCCGTGACCAGCCCCACCGCGGATTCGAATTGGCGCCCGGTCAACATGCCCATGCCCTCGCCGCAGGCCGCGCTGACCGCCGAGAATTCGCTCTGGCGCCCGGGCAGCCGCACCTTCCTGCGCGACCAGCGCGCGGCACAGGTGGGCGACCTGATCACCGTTCTCGTCTCCATCCAGGATGAGGCGCAGTTGCAGAACCGCACGCAATCCACCCGCACCGGCACGCAGACCATGGGCGCGGCCAACCTGCTGGGGCTGGAGGCCAGCACCAACCGCATCCTGCCCAACAGCGTGACACCCGGCAACCTGGTCAACACCACCGGCAGCGGCACCACCAATGGCTCGGGCGAGGTGCGCCGCAATGAGAGCATCACGCTGCGCGTTGCCGCGACCATCACGCAGCTGCTGCCCAACGGGAACATGGTGGTGATGGGCCGGCAGGAGGTGCGCGTGACTGCGGAACTGCGCG
>JAPLOK010000232.1 GCA_026400775.1 Alphaproteobacteria bacterium
GCCGACTGACCCATGCGCAGCGCCATCACATCCTGCAGCACATTGGGCTTGAAGCTGTCGCCCATGTTCAGCGTGTCGCCGATGCCTTCGACCGACTTCCAGAAGAAGAATTTTTCCGACACGTCATGCAGGTGCTTTGCGACGCGCTGGAAGCGCTTGTAGCCATCACCGATCGCAGCATTGCCGGTGACGCGCTGCATCTCGGCCACCATCGCATCGACATCGCCGATCAGGTCGGCGCGCTTGCCGTCCTCAAAGAAACAGCGCCATTGCGGCTCGAGCTTGATGAGGGGCATTTCCTCGTGAAGGTTCTTGCCAGCCTCGGCGAAGATGCGCCGCAGCACGCGCGGCACGGTGAGAATCGTCGGCCCCATGTCGAAGCGGAAATTGCCGTGCCCATCCGGCGAGGCGACATTGAGAACCGCAGCCTTGCCACCGAGCCACGGGTTCTTGTCCAGCACTGTCACGCGATGCCCGCGCGCCCGCGCCACCGCCGCGGCCGCCAAGCCGCCAAGCCCGGAACCGATCACCACCACATGGGATGCCATTTTGCCTCGTCCTCTTACTGTGCCGCGACCGCGTAATGCGCCGGCTGCGCCGGAACACCGAGGTCGTCCATCACCAGGCGCGTCGTGATGCGCGCGCCTTCGTAGATCACCGGCAATCCGCTGCCCGGATGTGTACCGCCGCCGACCAGGTACAGCCCTTCGGTGTCCTGGAATCGGTTGCCTGGGCGCCAATGCAGCATCTGTCGGATCTTGTGCGACAGGTTGAAGGTGGCGCCATAGCCGACGGCGTAGTTGTCCATCCAATCCTGCGGCGTGACGACGCGTTCGTAGCGGATGCGTTCGCGCAGATTGGGCACGCCAAGTGATTCGATGCGTTGCAGCGCCAACGCGCGGAACGGCGCCAATTCCTTCTGCCAATCCGCGCCGAAGCGCAGGTTCGGCACCGGGACCAGCAGGTACAGCGCGGTGTGGCCAGGCGGCGCCATGGTCGGGTCGGTGGCGGAAGGGTTGTGCAGATAAAGGCTGGGGACCGATGGAATCACGCCCGCTTCGATCTGGTGGATATTCTCCACGTACTCTTTCGAAAGCAGCACATTGTGGTGCGCGATCTCGGGGCATTCGCCCTCGATGCCGAGGTAGAGCATGAAGGTCGAGCAGGAATAGGCGGCCTTGTCGATCTTGTCGTCGGACCATTTGCGGCGAAGGTTGTCCGGCACCAGTTGTGGCATGGCGTGCGCGAAATCGGCGTTCATCACCACGGCGTCGGCGGATATGTGCTGCCCGCCGGATTCCACGCCGATCGCGCGGCGGCCGGCGAAGGCGATGCGCTCGATCGGCGCGTTCAGCCGGATTTCGGCGCCCAGGCGTTCGGCCATGCGTGCCATCGCGGTGGACACGCCGCCCAGTCCGCCCTTCACGTGGAACACGCCGTGTTCGTATTCCAGGTAGCTCAGGATGGTGAACAGCGAGGGGCAGCGGAACGGGCTCATGCCCAGGTATTTCGTCTGGAAACTGAAGGCCAGGCGGATGCGCTGGTCACTGAAATAACGGCGCAGATCCTGGTCCACCGTCAAATGCGGCCGCATCCGCAGCAGGCCCTTCAGCATGGGCAGGGTGAACAGGTCGGTCGGCGAGAGGATGGGGTTCTCCAGGATCGGCCGGAATGCTTCCAGCTTGACCTTGTTGTCCGCCATGAAACGGCGGAATCCCGGCACATCCTGCGGCGCCACGGCGCGAATGGCGTCTTCCATCTGCGAATGGTCGGGCACCGCGTCCAGCACGGCCTTGGAGCCGCCTTCACCTTCGAAGATGAGGCGGTATTGGGGATCGAGCTTGATCATCTCGATCTCGTCCTCAAGACGCGCGCCGCAGGCTGCGAAAATCTCTCCCAGGATGCGCGGGTAGAGGAAGAAGGTGGGGCCGAGGTCGAAGCGATAGCCCTCAGGAGTGGTCATGGTGCGCGTACGCCCACCAACCACCGGGTCCTTCTCGAAGACGGTCACCTTCAGGCCACGAGCGGCCAAGATCATCGCGGCGGCAAGGCCGCCCGGCCCAGCGCCGATCACGGCGACGTGCTGGCGGGGGCGGTTCACGAAAGGTGCGGCAAGCGGGGCATTCATAACGTTGATCAATCTCCCTTGCCGCTAGGTGCGATGAGCATGCTGTTAGGCAAGGGGCGACCCCATTTCATTACGAATGCGTTGTTAATGCGATAGGGCACGATTTTCAAGCCGACATCAGCGCGAGAAGCACATCTGCTTGCCTGACCTGGCTCAATGCCGCGCCAGCGCGTGGCAATAAACGGTGCAGGTAGAAGCGCGAGAGAGGGGCATAGCGCGCATCCAGTGCGGCGGCCCGCGCCAGCATCCAACCGCCCAGCACCCAGCCTGTGGCCTCCTGGAAGGCGGTGGCGGCGGCGGCGCATTCCTCAGGCGCGGCGGTCAGCAGGAAGGTCGCGGCATCACGCAGTGCCGCGGCGGGCGCATGCAGCAGTGGGTGCTCGTCCTGCACCTCATTCAGCAAGGAGAGCATGGCGGCACCCGAATCGGCGCGCAGCTTGCGATGCACCAAGTCCAGCGCCTGGATGCCATTGGTGCCCTCGTAGATCGGCGCGATGCGGCTGTCCCGCAGCACCTGGGCCGCGCCGGCATCTTCGACAAAACCCATGCCGCCATGCACCTGCACGCCGAGCGAGGCGACCTCCATGCCACGATCGGTGGACCAGGCCTTCACGATCGGTGTCAGCAGCGCCAGCCGCATGGCGTCGCTTGATGCCGCCTCCAGCGTCAGCAGCCGCATCGCGAGCGTTATGGAGCGCATCTCGGCCAGCATGCGCGCGACATCGGCATGCTGGGCGATGGGGCGGCCGCCCTGCTCGCGCATCGCCGCATAGCTTTCGGCCAGCTGCAGCGCGCGTGCGCCTGCGCCCACGCCCTGAACGCCAACCGAGACACGGGCATTGTTCATCATCGCGAACATCGCCGGCAGGCCGCGATGCATCTCGCCGATCAGTTCGGCCTCGGCACCTTCGAAGAGCATGACGCAGGTGGGGCTGGCATGGATGCCCATCTTGCGTTCGAGGCTGGCGGCGCGCAGCGCGTTCATCCTGCCATCGGGTTTCACGCGCGGGGCGGCGAAGAGAGAGATGCCGCGCGTACCCGGCGGCGCATCCGCCAGGCGCGCCAGCACCAGGTGGATATTGTTCGCGGTCAGATCCTGGTCGCCATAGGTGATATAAATCTTCTGCCCATGCAGCGCGTAGCGGCCATCGCCCAGCGGTTCGGCACGCGTGCGGATGGTGGAGAGGTCACTGCCCGATTGCGGTTCGGTCAGGCACATGGTGCCGGTCCATTCGCCGCTGATCATGCGCGGCAGCCAGCGCGCCTTCTGGTCCTCGCTGGCATGGGTTTCCAGCGCCTCGATGGCGCCGGCTGTCAGCACCGGGCAGAGCATGAAGGACATGTCGGCGGCGGTGAACAACTCCAACACGCCGCACCACAATGCGAATGGCAGGCCCTGGCCGCCATGGCCTTCCGGCGCGGGTAGGGATTGCCAGCCGCCTTCGATCCAGGCCCGGTATTGCGCGGCATAGGGCGTGCGCACACGTCCGTTTTCCAGGCGCGAGCCTTCACGATCCGCGGCCTGCGCGTGCGGCGCCAGCACTTCGGCTGCGAAGCGCGCGGCTTCATCGATGATCTGCGTCGTGCTGTCGGCATCAAGCCCTGGCTGCGGCCGCAGTCGCGTCAGCGCAAACGCGATGTCTTGGGCTTGGGTGGTGGTCATGCGGCGCTCTCCAGCAGGCCGGGTGGTGGTGGGATGCGGCCTGCCGCCCAGTCGGGCAAGGCTGCGCGTAAAGCTGGGTTGATGATGGCATTGGCAACGGCCTGGCCGAGCACCGAGCCGAACTTGAAGCCGTGGCCCGAAAAGCCGGACATCACGACGCTGCGCGGTGAAAGCATGTCAACGACGAATTCCTCGCGCGATTCGACATCATAGTAGCACGCCATGGCGCCAAGCGGGGTGTAATGCTCCAGGTCCGGGATGCGATGGCGCGCCAGGCCCAGGATCGCCTCGGCTTCTGCGGCGCTGGCTGGGCGCGGGTCGTCGGCATCGCCCTGCCGTGAGAAGCTGTGGTCACCGATCTTGATCGGCGTGCCGGCGACCGGGGGGACCATGTAGAAGCCGCCCAGTTCCGAGAGGTCGAGCAGCATGGGCGCGCGAGACCAGGCCTCGGCCAGGGCGGGCGGTGGCGCCAGTCGCACGATGATCTGCCGCGACGCCGTCACGCGTTGCGCGATGCCAGGAAGCAGCCGCGGCGCCCAGGGGCCGGCCGCGACCACGATCATGTCCGCCGATTGGCGCGTGCCATCCTCGAGCGTGACGGCACCATCATGCACCTCCCGCACGCGCGCGATGCCGGGCGCGATCCGCGCCGCCAGCAATTCCACGATGCGCCGGGCCAGCAGCACGCCGCCGCGCGCGCAGAAGAAGGCGTCGACCACCCGCGCATCGCTCATCCAGGGAAAACGGGCGGGCAGGGCAGGGGCGGACAAGTCTTCCAACGTCAGGCCATGCGCGCGCATGGCCGCGCGGCTTTCCGGCAGCCAGGTGCCGACGCCCTCATCCAGCGCCAGCACACCAGTTTCGACATAGGGCGCCTCGCCCAGTGCTGCGAAGATGCGCGACCACGCCAGGTAGGCATCGTCGACCATGCGCATATAGCCGTGTTGCGCACCGTAGGAATGGCGGATCAGCCGGTGGTGATCCACCGATGACGCATGCGGATTGGGCGCGGCAACGGCATCGACCACACGAACCCGCGCGCCCTGCGCGCGCAATGCGAAGGCTGTGCACAGGCCCATGATGCCGGCGCCAACAACCAAGACTTCCGGTCGGGATTCCATCTGCCCATTCTGCCCGCGACTGGCGGCTTGGCGGAAGCCCCCGGTCGCGCGCAGCATTGCGCGATGCTGATGCATGAAAGCCCGTGCGCGATCGCCACCATCACGCCCTCGGGCAACACGGTGGTGGAGCGCACCACCATTGCCATGCTGCGCGACATGCCGCAGGTGGCGCCGGTGTTCAGCCGCCTGCCGGTGCACGGCACCCAGGACATGTTCCCCGACAGCTATGATGTGGAGGGCATGCTCTCGGCCGCGCGGCTGCTCTCCCATGCCGGGCCCGCGGCGATCATCTGGAACGGCAGCAAGGGCGGCGCGATCGGCTTTGAGCATGATGCCGGTCTCGCCGCGCGCATCACCGCCGAGACCGGCATTGCCGCCGACACATCGGGGCTGATGCTGCAACGCCTGATGGCGGCGCATGGTTTTCAGCGCATCGGCCTCGTCACACCCTATGCTGCGCCATACCAGGCGAGGCTGGCGGCGCGGCTGGCGATGCAGGGCTGGCATGTGGTGGCGGAATCGCATCTGGGGATGACTGATAATCTCTCCTACGCATCGGTGCCCTTCGCGCGAATCATGGAACAAGCGCGCGAGGTGGCGCATGCTAGGCCCGATGTGCTGTTGGCCTGGTGCACCAACTACGCCGCTGCCCCGGTCTGCGCCGCGGTGGAAAACGAGACGGGCATTCCCTTCTGGGATGCAACTGCGCTTGGCGTTCTGGCTGGTCTGCGTGCCGCGGGAATCACCACGCGGCCCGGTGCTGCCTGGGGCAGCCTGATGCGGCACGCCGCTTGCTAAACTCTCCCCACAACGAAGGAGAGGACCATGTTTCGCCGTCATCTGCCGCTGCTCGCAGCAATGGCCTGCCCGGGGGTTGTGCAGGCCCAGCCGCAATGGCCCACGCGGCCGGTGCGCATTGTCGTGACCTTTCCCCCAGGCGGTTCGTCGGACATCGTGGCGCGCGTGCTGGCCGAGCACTACAGCGCCGCCTTCGGCCAACGCTTCATCGTGGATAATCGCCCCGGCGCGGGCGGCACGCTGGCCGCGCGCCATGTCGCAGAACAGCCGGCGGATGGCTATACCTGGATGCTCTCCAACAGCGCGCCCATCGTGAATTCGCCGCCGCTCTACCGCGCGCCCGGCTATGATCCGGTCAGTGGGTTTTCGCATTTGGTCTATATCGGTTCCGCGCCCACCGTATTGGTGGTGAACCCCGCGCGCGTGCCCGCCACGACGCTGCCGGAATTCACCGCCTGGGTGCGCGCGCAATCAGCCCCGCCGGGCTTCGGCAGTTCCGGCGCGGGCTCGGTGGGGCATGTGCTGGGCGAAATGTACATGCGCCAATCCGGCACGACGCTGACACATGTGCCCTATCGCGGCAGCGCCCCGATGCTGGCGGATCTGCTGGGCGGTGCGGTGCCGCTTGCCTTCGACACGCTGCCGCAGAATGTCGAGCATATCCGCGCCGGCCGCTTGCGCGGCATCGTGGTCAGCAGCCCCACGCGCAGCCCGATGGCGCCCGATGTGCCGACCACCGCCGAGGGCGGCATGCCCGAACTGGTGGCCACCAACTGGATGGGCATGTCTGCGCCCGCGAACCTGCCGGCCGCGGTGGCCGCGCGCCTGCATGCCGAGACGCAGACCGCATTGGCCAGCGACCTGATTCAGCGCCGCCTGGCCGAACACGGCGTCGCCCCTGTCGTGATGACCAGCGCGCAATTCCAGGCCTTTGTCGCCAATGATGTGCGCCAGATCGGCGGCATGATCCGCGCGCTGGGCATCAGCGCGGAATGACGCGATGCTGGCGTGGTGACACGCCAGCCCCTGCCGCCCAAGGCCGAGACACTATCCAGCCGCGCCGCGGCGACGCGCGCGCGCATCCTGGATGCCGCGCTGGCCGAATTCGCCGAGAAGGGCCTGGCCGGCGCGCGCGTGGATGAGATCGCGGCACGCGCGGGCGCCAACAAGCGCATGCTCTACGCGCATTTCGGCAGCAAGGAAGCGTTGTGGCTGACGGTGCTGGAAGGCGCCTATGCCGCCAAGCGCGCCGAGGAACGCGCGCTGGAGGTCGAGGCCCTGACGCCCGTGGCCGCCATGGAAAAGCTGGTCGCCTTCAACCTGCGTTACACCGCGCGGCACCCGGAGTTCGTCGCGCTGCTGAACCAGGAAAACCTGCATCGCGCCGCGTATCTGGCGAGTTCAGGCCAGGTGAAGGCGATGTATTCGCCGCTGCTGGAAGCACTCCGCGCCGTGCTGACGCGTGGCGCGCGCGCGCGGGTGTTCCGCCGCAGCGTGGATGCGATGCAGCTCTACATCTCCATCCTGGCGCTCGGGCATTTCTATGTGGCCAACCGCCATACGCTGTCCACGATCTTTGGCGAAACTCTGGACAGCGAGATCGCGCTCGCCGCGCGCGAGAGGCACATCATTCAGGTCGTGCTGGGCTATCTGCGCGCTTGACGGGGCGGCTTCCTCACGTCAAGTAACCACTCAGTTACCTGGAGGGAACGGCGATGGCTGAACGCCGCATCGGCATCATCATGCATGGCGTCACGGGACGCATGGGCATGAACCAGCATTTACTCCGCAGCATCGCCGCGATCCGCGCCGATGGCGGCGTGATGCTCGCGAAGCGCCGATGGCGGCGTGATGCTCGCGAATGGGGACCGGGTGATGCCCGATCCGATCATCGTGGGCCGCAACCGCGAGAAGCTGGAGGCGCTGGCCCGCGCGCATGGCGTGCAACGCGTCAGCACCGACCTGAACGCCTGCATGGCGAACCCCGATGACACGGTGTTCTTCGACGCGGCGACGACGCAGATGCGCGCATCCCTGCTGAAACAGGCCATCGCCGCGGGCAAGGACATCTATTGCGAGAAGCCCACGGCCGATAACCTGGCCGACGCCATGGAGGTCGCGCGCCTGGCCAAGGCCGCGGGCATCAAGCATGGCGTGGTGCAGGACAAGCTGTTCCTGCCCGGCCTGCGCAAGCTGAAGATGGTGATCGACAGTGGCATGCTGGGCCGCCTGCTCAGCGTGCGTGGCGAGTTCGGCTATTGGGTGTTCGAGGGTGATCTGCAACCCACGCAACGCCCCTCCTGGAACTACAAAAAGGCTGAGGGCGGCGGCATCATCCTGGATATGCTCTGCCACTGGCGTTATGTGCTGGACAACACCTTCGGCGCGGTGAAGTCCGTCTCCTGCCTCGGTGCCACGCATATCCCGCGCAGGCGGGATGAGAGCGGCGCCTGGTACGACGCGGACACCGATGACGCAGCCTATGCGACCTTCGAATTGGAAGGCGGCGTGGTGGCCCAGATCAACTCCAGCTGGACCACGCGCGTGCGTCGCGATGACCTGGTGACCTTCCATGTCGACGGCACGCATGGCAGCGCGGTCTGCGGCCTGACGGATTGCTGGACGCAGAGCCGCGTGAACACGCCCAAGCCGGTGTGGAACCCCGACATGCCACAGACCATCAACTTCTTCGAAGGCTGGCAGAAGGTGCCTGACACGCAGCCCTACCCGAACGGTTTCCGCGTGCAGTGGGAACTGTTCCTGAAGCACCTGGCGGGCGAGGTGAAGGAGTATCCGTGGGACCTGCTGGCCGGCGCCAAGGGTGTGCAGCTGGCCGAAGCGGGCCTGCAATCCTGGGCGGAGCGGCGCTGGATTGATCTGCCGGAACTGTCGGTATGACCACGCTCTCGCTCCCCACGCCGGAGGGCATGCGGCCCTACACATTGGGCGCACCGCGCGCGTTTCCGCGTGCCACGCCGCCCTTCCCGCGCGTGGCACTCGCTGCCGCGCATGTTGTCGCCGACACCATGGCCGAGCAGGACCCATGGCTGGATGCGAAGGTCGATTGGGACCGTACCATCGCCTTCCGCAAGCATCTGTGGTCGCTGGGGTTGGGCGTCGCCGAAGCGATGGACACGGCGCAGCGCGGCATGGGCCTGGACTGGGTAGCGGCGCAACAACTCATACGCCTGTCGATCGACGCGGCGAAGGATGTGCCTGGCGCCGTGGTCGCCTCCGGCGCCGGCACCGACCATCTGGCGCCTGGCCCGGATGTCACCGTGGACGATGTCATCCGCGCCTATGAGGAGCAATGTGAAGCGGTCGAGAAGATGGGTGGGCGCATCATCCTGATGGCCTCACGCGCACTCGCCAAGGCGGCGCGCAGCCCCGCCGATTACGAACGCGTCTATGCGCGCATCCTGGGCGCGGTGCGCCAGCCCGTGATCATCCATTGGCTGGGCGAGATGTTCGACCCCGCACTCGACGGCTACTGGGGCTATGCCGACCACATGGCCGCGATGGAGGTGGCGCTCAACGTCATCCACGCGCATGCCGCGAAGGTGGATGGCGTGAAGATCTCCCTGCTGGACGACCAGAAGGAAATCGCCATGCGCCGCCGCCTGCCGAAGGGCGTGCGGATGTATACCGGCGATGACTTCAACTACGCCGAGCTGATTGCCGGCGACGAACAGGGCTATTCCGACGCGTTGCTCGGCATCTTCGATCCGATCGCGCCGGCGGTGGGTGGCGCCTTGGCGGCGCTCTCGCGCAACGACCTCTCGACCTTCCATGACATCCTGGCGCCGACGGTTCCGCTGTCGCGCCACATCTTCAAGGCGCCCACGCGCTTCTACAAGACTGGCGTGGTGTTCATGGCTTGGCTCAACGGCCACCAGGACCATTTCGTGATGGTCGGCGGGCAGCAGAGCACGCGCAATGTCCTGCACCTGGCGGAACTGTTCCGTCTGGCCGATGCGGCCGGCTTGCTTTCCGATCCTGCGCTCGCGTGTGCACGAA
>JAPLOK010000139.1 GCA_026400775.1 Alphaproteobacteria bacterium
CGCGGCAATCCTGTGCGTGCCGGCCTATGGTTTGGACGCGCTGCTGCCGCGCATCGCCACCGCGATCCCGCCCGCCATGCCGCTACTGATCAGCCCCGCCGCGTCGCTCGCGCCAATGGTGTTCGAGGCGCTGATGGCGCGCCACGGGCCGCGCCGCGCACCGGTCGGCGCGCTGGCAACCACGCCACTCGGCGGGCGGCGCATCGGTGCTGATCGCGTGCGCGTGGCGATGCTTCGCAGTGCCGTGGACATGGCCGCCGTGCCGGCTGCCGCCGCGCCAGAGATGGCCGCACTGGCGCATGCGCTGTTTGGCAATGACTTCCCCGTCGCGCGGGATGCATTGGCCGTCGCGCTCACCGGCTCCAACCCCATCATCCATGGCGTGCTGGCGCTGACCAATCTGACGCGGATCGAGCAGCGCGAAGCCTGGCCGCAATACGCGATGATGACCGAGGCTGCCTGCCGCATGATGACAGCGATGGATGCCGAACGGGCAGCCCTGGCCGCGCGTTTCGGGCTGGTGGTGACAGACCTGCCGACCGCGCTGTCGCGCGCCAATCGTATCCCTCTCGCGCCCATGCATGAGATGGCGGCCACGATCGCGGCCGGCCGCGGGGCAGTGCTGGGACCGACCGATCTCGGCAACCGCTACATCATGGAAGATGTGCCATTCGGTCTGGCCGCGCTGGCGGAGCCGCGTGGCGTGGCGATGCCGGTGACCGCTGCCTGCGTCGTTGCGCTGGAAGCGGCACTCGGAGTGCCCTTGCGCGACAATCCGCTGACCGCGCGGCTTGATCTGTCCGCATTGGATGACGCATTGCTGCATGGCAGCAACCGCATGGACGGCGCGGCGGCACAGTGACAAACTTCCCTCCGGAATGAACCAGTCAACACCCATGGGACTGGCCGCGCTGGAAGCGGCCGTCCGGCGCGATATGGAGATGCTGAACCTGCCGGCGAAGGACTGGGTCCCGCGCCGCCAGGGTGTCACCGATGTCATCGTGATCGGCGCGGGCATGAACGGCATCGCCGCAGCCGGCTCCCTGCTGATGCGCGGCATCCGCAACATCCGCGTGCTGGATGCCGCAGCACCGGGGCGCGAAGGACCCTGGATGACCTATGCGCGCATGGAGATGCTGCGCAGCCCGAAGCAGTTGACCGGGCCGTGCCTGGGCATTCCGAATCTGACCTATCGCGCCTGGCACGAGGCGCGCTTCGGCACCCCCGACTGGCAGGCGCTGTACAAGGTGCCGAACGCGCATTGGCAGGATTATCTGGCCTGGTTGCAGCGCGTGCTGGAATTGCCCCTGGAACATGGCGTGGAGGTCGTCAGCGTGGCGCCGGCGGATGGGGTGTTGCGCGTGGAATGCGCCGATGGCCGCGTGATGCTGGCGCGCCGTGTGGTGATGGCGACCGGGCGCGGCGGCGTGGGCGGCTTCTACTGGCCGGATTTCGTACCGCGCGACCTGCATCCCGAACTGGCTGTTCACACCAATGAGGAACGCGATTTTTCGGCACTGCGTGGCAAGTCGATCGGCGTGATCGGCGCGGGGCCTTCGGCGCTGGACAATGCCGCGGTGGCGATGGAGCACGGCGCGCGTGACGTGCAGGTCTATGCGCGGCGGGCGCAATTGCCGCAGATCAACAAGGGGCGCGGTGCGGGTGTCGGCTATCACCATGGTTGGGCGGCACTGCCGGATGACCAACGCTGGTCATTGATGGCCTATATTCAGGACCTGCAGGCACCGCCGCCACATGAGACGGTGCATCGCGTGCTGCGCCTCGGCGCGGGAATCAATCTCGGCTGGGCAGTGACGCGGGCGGCGCGCGAGGGCGATGGTGTGCGGCTGGATTTCGCCAATGGGCAGACACGTCGACATGATGTGCTGATCCTGGGCACCGGTTTCCTGGTCGATATGGCGCAAGTGCCAGAGCTTGCGGAAATCGCGCCGCATATCGCGCTGTGGGGGGATCGGTACCAGCCACCGCCGGAACTGGTGCGGCATGACCTGGCGGCCTTTCCATATCTGGGCGCGGGCCTCGAGTTGCTGCCGAAATCACCGGATGCGCC
The DNA here is from genome assembly GCA_026400775.1 of Alphaproteobacteria bacterium. Classification (GTDB taxonomy): domain Bacteria; phylum Pseudomonadota; class Alphaproteobacteria; order Acetobacterales; family Acetobacteraceae; genus Rhodovarius. The sequence goes on from JAPLOK010000139.1 coordinate 2,072, forward strand.
AGCCGAACTCAGGCAGATTCATCTGCTGAACTATGGCGCGCATTGTTCGTTTGGCGGCATCGCCAGCGACATACCGGCGGTCAGTATCGGCGCGGATCGTGTGGCAGGCGCCATCCTGCACGGCCTCTTCCGCGAGGATTTCGCGGCGTTGCGAGAACAGCTGGAAGCCTTCGACGAACCCGAATTGGAAGGCACGCCATTCTTCGTGCCAAGGAACACGCCATGAATGATCTGATCGACACGCTGCTCGGCATCGCGCACGGCTCGCATCTGGATGCGCTGCGCGCGCTGAGGCCGGAATTGCGCGCGGCCGGCGCAGGCAGCGAGGCGGCGATCTTCGAAGCAGCCTCGGGCCTGTCCGCGGCCGAACGCCACGCGCTGGCAGCGCATGTGGCAGCGCTGCATGAATGCGCGCCGCTGGCACAGCATCACGGCGCGCGCGCCGGCACGCTGCGGCCAGCACTGGCGGCGCATGCGGAATTCCTGGCCTTCGATCCGCATTTGGCCAGCCCCGATGCCATCACCGCGCTCACCGCCGCGGGGCTCGCCCCGCGCGAGATCGTCATGGCATCCCAACTCATCGCCTATGTCAGCTACCAGGTGCGGATGATGGATGCTTTGGTGCTGCTGGACCCGGCGCGTGAGCCGCCTGCGCGCCGCGCGCGGCCGCCGGCGAAAGGTGCCACCAGCACCGCCGATTTCGGCTTCACCGCGGATAGCCTGGAATGGTCGTCCTGGGTGCCGGTGCAGGATTTGGCCACCGCCACACCCGAACAGATCGCGGTGCTGGATGAGAGTCACGCCAAGGCAAAGACCAGCGACTACTACCTGCTGCTGGTGCAGGAGCCTGAGGTGCTGCGCCAACGCTCCAAGCTGTTCAACACCATCATGTACGGCCCGCGTGGTGCTTCACGCGCCGAGCGCGAATTGGCCGCCAGCGCGGAGAGCCGTTTGAATGGCTGCCCCTATTGCCTTTCGGTGCATGCACAGCGCTATGTGCAGCTGAAGGGTGACCCGGGCCTGATGCAGCGCCTGGTGCGCGATGGCGTGGATGCGCCGATGGATGCGCGGTCGCGGGCCATCGTCGATGCCTCGGTGGCACTCTCCACCACGCCTGCCTCCTGCACGGCCGACCATGTGGCCGCGCTGCGCGGGCATGGGCTTCAGGATGCCGAGATCATCGACATCCTGGCCTCGGTCGCGATGTTCGCCTGGGCCAACCGGCTGATGCAGACACTGGGCGAACCGCGCCTGGCATAGGCAGGCCTTGGCCGCCATGCGCGCGCATGTGCGGCCGGCGCGACGATCAGGCTGGCAATCTCTCGCCAAGGATGGCCGCCCAATCCTCCTTGCCGGCGGCAAAGAAAGGGTATCGGGCCAGCACGCGCGGCCAGTGCAGGCCGACATCGGTCACCATCGTCTCCAACAGGGCCGGGCGCTGCCGAGCAGCCCAGCCTGGAGTCAGGAACTTGCAGCACAGCACGCGGCGGTACATGGACTGGAGGTCGTGTCTGACAGCGGCGATGCAGGACCGCGCGCCGAACCAGCTGGCCGCCTGGAAGCCGGCGCGCAACATCAGATAGGGCAGGCCCGGATGTTGCCGTGCGGCCTGCGGACATATGGCCAAGCCGGCGAGGTCGATGATCGGGCCCGGCTTGTCACGCAGCAGTTCGGACAAGCCCTCGGGGTTCAGCGCCCCGGTCGGCCCGAACGAGGCCTCGTCCGGCGAGAGGAGATGGATGCGGATGGTGCCGGCCAGGCTGCTGCCGACATGAACCATGATAACGCGCGCATGCGATGCTTCATCTTGCTGGTCAACGAACGCGCTCTCGACCAACTGGCGGGTGAAGTCGCTGCCTGTCCAGCTCATGCTGCGCAGGGCGCGCACAGCCGCAAGCTCATGCCGCGTTACAGCCAAGCCATAGCGGGCAGCCATCCTGGTTCGTTGCAGGGCGGCAAAGGCACTGCGCGGGCGGTTCTCCGCGGCCATCATGCGCCCCGCCCCCTGCGGTGGCGCAAGCCGCGCCGAGAAGCGCCGCCAATCAAAGCCTCAGGAATTAAGTGCCCTCGATGATAGCCATCATGCCGACCTGAATCATCACAGACCACGATTTTGTCTCGCTATCCAATTGAACAGACGCCGTTGCGCCGAATAATCACGGATTCGTGATAAGCGCCTAAATTTATATCTAAACCTGTACAAAATTTCATTTTAAGACTAGACAATGTGCAGTTCTGTATGACGCAGCTAGGCCCCGGCAATGCCGGATGGCACGAATGCACCCCGTAAACCGACCGATGCTGAACGCCTCGCTGCCCCGCACCATGGCGGCGCATGGCACGAACAGGCGGAGCGCAGCGTCGCGCCGCGGCCATTGACCAGGGCATCCCGCAAGCCGAACGCAGGCCGGCTGAACGACAGAACCGCCAGCCCACTGGCGTGGCATGCTGGCGCGCCCCATGTTGCCCGCTTCTCATGTCCCGCGCCGTCCTGATCACCCGCCCCGAGCCTGGCCTGGCCGACACCGCCTCTGCCATCACCGCCCTCGGCTGGCAGCCGGTGCCGGCGCCAGGTCTGGTGCTGCATGCGCGCCCCTTCCGCCCGGTCAGGACACAGGCCGCGCTGTTGACAAGCCGTGCGGCCGCCCGCGCCCTGCCGCCGCTGCCCATACCCGTCTTCGCCGTGGGCGAGGCCACCGCCAAGGAGGCTCGCGCCCGCGGCCAGGGGCAAGTCATCGCCGCCGAGGGCGACGCGGCCGCACTCGCCACGCTGGTGCGCGCCCGGCTCGACCCCACTGCGGGGCCGCTGCTTCTGGCCATCGGCCAGGGCTATGCGCAGGACCTTTCCGCTGCATTGCGGCAAAGCGGCTTTCGCGTGCTACGGCGCGTGGTGTATGTGGCCCGGCCCGTCGCCTCCCTGCCGGAGGCCGCGCGGGATGCGCTCCTGGCCGGCACCATCGGCCAGGCGCTGTTCTTCTCGCCGCGCTCGGCGCAGGTGGCCATCGCGCTGCTGCGCCAGGCGGGGCTCGCGGCCAGGCTGCGCGGCATCCGCGCGCTGGCCATCTCCGCCCGGGTGGCCGAGGTGCTGGCCGCCCTCCCCTGGGGCAGCGTGGCCGTGGCCGCGCGCCCCGACCATGCCGCGATGATGCAATTGCTCGGAGCACCGCCATGCCCTTCGCCCCCCTGATCGCCGCCACGGTCATCGTCGCGCTGCTGCCCTTCCTGTTCCTGGGCGGCGCGCCCGCGCCAGGCCCCGAAACCCCGCGCGCCACCGAGGCACCGCGCATGGCCGAGGCACCGCGCCCGATGGCTGTGGTGGCCGGTCTCGAGGGCCGGCTGAACACGCTGGCCACGCGGGTCGATGGCCAGGATGCCCGCATCGCCGAAGCCACGGCCGCGCTGCGCCAGGCCTTGGCGGAGGCCAATGCCGCCCTGCGTGAGGCCCAGGCCCAGGCACGCACCGCCACCGAAGCCCAGGCCGCGCTGGCGACGCGGCTGGAAGCCCGCATCGCCGAGGCCGCGCGTGCCGCGGCCGAAGCCAACCAGCGCATCGCCGCCACCGAAGCTCGCGCCGCGCGGCTGGCCGCCGTGGCAGCGCTGCGAGACGCCATGGGCAATGGCGCGCCGCGCGGCGAGTGGCTGCCGCGCCTGGCCTCCGTGCCGCCTGCCCTGGCCCGCTTCGCCACCACGGCCCCACCCACCGAGGCCGCGCTGCGCCAGGCCTTCGAGGACACCGCGCGGGCCGCCCGCGCCGGCGGCCGCAGCCTGTTCACCATCCGCCGTGGCGAGGAGGTGCTGGTGGGCGACGCAGCCGAGGCCGAGATCGAACGCGCCCGCCGCCTGCTGGCCGGCGGCGACGTGGCCGGCGCCGTGCAGCACACCACCCGCGTACCCGGCATTGCGCCCTGGCTGGAAGCCGCGCAGCCGCTGCTGGCCGCCCGCGCCGCACTCGCCGCGCTGGGGGGCGCGTGATGCGCGAATTGCTGCTGATCATCGCCGCCGCAGCAGCATTGCTGGCCGGCGTCGCCTGGGTTGCGGGGTTGGATGGTGACCTGGAACTGCGCTTCGGCGAATGGCTGATCGCAGCCCCGCTCGCGGTCGCCGCCGCGGCCGGGGCGCTGGCCTTCCTGCTGGGCCATGGTGTGCTGGCGGGGCTCGGCGCCTTGCTGCGGCGGGGCCAGCAGCGCGGCCTCTCGCTCAGCCTGAACCGCCGGGCGGAGGCCGACCGCGCCTTGACCGAGGCCATGGTGCAGATCGCCCTGGGCGCGCCGGATACCGCGCGCGCGGCGGCTGATCGCGCGCGCGCGCTCTCCGGCAATCAGCCCGTGGCGCTGCTGGTCGCCGCCGCCGCCGAACGCATGGCCGGCCGCGAGGATGCCGCCGCCGCGCATTACCAGGCGCTGGCAGAACGGCCCGAGACGCGAATCCTGGGCCTGCGGGGCCTGCTTCGGCAGGCGGTCCAGCGCGGCGACCGGCAGACGGAATTGACGCTGGCCGCAGCGGCCGAGGCCGCACATCCGGGGGCCGCGATGCTCGCGCGCGACGGCACCGCCCTGCCCGGCCCGGACCTGCAATCGGCACTCGCCATGACCGCGCCGGAAGCACCGCGTGCCGCGCGGTTGCTGGCCGAAGCCGCCGCCGAGCCTGACGAGGACAAGGCCGCGCGGCTAGAACGCGAAGCCTTCGCTGCCGACCCGGCCTTCCCCCCCGCCGTACTGGCCCATGCCACCCGCCTGCGCCATGCGGGCCACCAGGAGGCCGCGCGCGCTGTGCTGGAAGTGGGCTGGGCCGCCGCCCCGCACCCTGACCTGGCGCAGGCCTATCTGCTGCCGCACCATGAAGGCCCGGCCCGCGCCCAGGCCGCCGAAGCGCTGGCGCGGCACCACCCCAACCATCCGGAAGCGCGGCTGATGCTGGGCCGCGCAATGCTCGGCGCGGGGCATATGGCGCGCGCAAGGCCGCTGCTGGAGGGCCTGGCCGGCGACCGCCGCGCGCACCAGGCCCTGGCCGAACTGGCCCGCCGCCAGGGTGAAGCGGCCGAGGCCGCACGCCATCTGGACGCAGCCCTCGCCGCCCCCGCCCCGGAAGGCTGGCGCTGCGGCGCCTGCGGCACCCAGGCCGAGAACTGGGCGCCGGCCTGCCAATCCTGCGGTGCGCCGCTCGCCCTGGCCTGGGGTGCCGCGCCGCATGGCGGAGACTGACCGCGCCCATATGCGGGCGGCCTTGGCAGTGGCCGCGCGAGGCTTGGGCAATACCTGGCCCAACCCTGCCGTCGGCTGTGTGCTGGTCAATGATGGCCGCGTCATCGCGCGCGGCTGGACCCAGCCCGGCGGCCGCCCGCATGCCGAGGTCGAGGCCCTGGCACGCGCCGGGGAGGCCGCGCGTGGCGCCACCGCCTATGTCACGCTCGAACCCTGTTCGCATGTCGGCCGCACGCCGCCCTGCTGTGATGCGCTGATCCGCGCGGGTGTGACGCGCGTCGTCGCCGCCATGCGCGACCCGGACCGGCGGGTGGATGGCCGCGGCTTCGCCCGCCTGCGCGCGGCCGGCATCGCGGTGGAGGAAGCGGTCCTGGAGGAGGACGCCAGGCGCTTCCAGCTGGGTTTCATCCGCCGCGTCACACAGGGCCTGCCAATGGTCACGCTGAAGCTGGCCTCGACGCTGGATGGCCGCATCGCCACCGCCGCCGGCGAAAGCCGCTGGATCACCGACGAGGCCGCGCGCCGCGCCGTGCATGCCGCGCGCGCGGCGCATGATGTGGTGCTGGTGGGCAGCGGCACGGTGCTGGCCGATGACCCGACGCTGACCATTCGCGGCCTAGGCCTGCCGGCAATCCCGCGCGTGGTGTTCGACGCGCGGCTGCGCATGCCGCTGGATGCAGCACTGGTGCGCACGGCGCGCGAGACACCAACCTGGCTGGTCACGGCACCTGGGCACAAGCCGGCTGCCCTGGCCGCCTATATCGCGGCCGGGGTGGAGGTGATCACCGCCGCGCATGCCGCAACGGGCGGGCTTGATGCGCGCGCGGCGCTGCAGGCGCTGGCGCAGCGCGGCGTCACGCGCGTCTTCTGCGAGGGCGGTGCCGCGCTGGCCGCGGGGCTGCTGGGTGCGCGCCTGGTGCAACGCATCCTGTGGTTTCACGCGCCGGGCGTGATCGGCGCGGATGGCATCGCGGCGATCGGCGCGCTTGGGCGTGCGCGGCTGCATGGCATGCAGCGCTTCCGCCTGCTGGACGGCCGGCGCATCGGCCCGGATATGCTCACTGAATTCGAGGAGTGCGATTGAATGTTCACCGGAATTGTCACCGCACTCGGCACCGTGCGCGAGGTGC
>JAPLOK010000041.1 GCA_026400775.1 Alphaproteobacteria bacterium
TGCGCGACCCCAAGCTGTTCCTGTTCGACGAGCCACTGTCCAACCTGGATGCCAAACTGCGCGTGACGATGCGCGCGGAGATCAAGCGCCTGCAACGGCGCCTGGGCGTCACCAGCCTGTTCGTCACGCATGACCAGGTGGAGGCCATGACACTGGGCGACCGCCTGGTGGTGATGCACCAGGGCCGCGCCGCGCAGATCGCCACACCCATGGAAATCTGGTCCCACCCGGCCGACACCTATGTCGCGGGCTTCATCGGCAGCCCGTCGATGAACTTCCTCCCCGGCGTGATGGAAGGCAGCGCGGTGCGACTGGAGACCGGCCTGCTGCTGCCGGTGACCACCCCGCTGGCCGATGGTCATGTGGTCACGCTCGGCATCCGGCCGGAGCACCTGCTGATCGGCAGCGGCGGCCTCTCACTGGCCGTCGAATTGCTGGAGCCGCTGGGCGGAGAAACAGTGGTGCATGGCAGGCTGGAAAATGGCACCACGGTCGTCGCCAAGGTACCCACCGGGGCAGCGCCGCATGATACGCTCGGCGTGATCCTGCCGCTGGACAAGCTGCACCTGTTCGACGCGGAAAGCGGCAGGCGCCTGTAGTCAGGCGCCCGCCAACACCATGCCGTCGATGCGGATGGTCGGCGCATCGGTACCGCGCCGGAACACCAGGTCATTGGCCGGCACCATGCGTAGGAACATCTCCGGCAGGCGGCCGGCGATGGTGATCTCGCTGACCGGTTCGGCCAGCGCGCCGTCGCGGATCATGAAGCCCGCCGCGCCACGGCTGTAGTCGCCGGTCACCGGGTTCACGCCCATGCCGATCATCTCGGTCACGAACAACCCTTCGCGGATATCGGCCATCAGCGCGGCGGGTGTCAGCGCACCCGGCGCCAACCACAGATTGGTGGTTGCAGGTCCCGGCGGGCCGCCGGTTCCACGGCTGGCATGGCCGGTCGAACGCAGCCCCAATTGCCGCGCGCTGCGCCAATCCAGCACCCAGGATTGCAGCACGCCGTCTTCGACCAGCGCCAGCGGCGCGCAGGGCGTGCCCTCGCCATCGAAGGGGCGCGAGCGCAGGCCGCGCGGCCGCGTCGCGTCATCCATCACGCACAGGCCCGGCGCCAGCACGGGCTTGCCCATGCTGTCCTTCAGGAAGGAGGTGCCGCGCGCCACCGACGCGCCGTTAATCGCGCTGGACAGATGCCCGAGCAGGCTGCCGGCCACGCGCGGGTGAAACACCACCGGCAAGGTCGCGGTCGTAGGCCGGCGGGCGTTCAGCCGCGCGACGGCCTGTTCGCCGGCCCGACGGCCCAGCGCAGCCGCGTCATCCAGATCGGCCAGGTGCACCGCGGTCGCGTAGTCGTAGTCGCGCTCCATCGCGGTGCCCTGCCCTGCCAGCGCGGTGGCCGAGACGCTGTGGGACGTGCGCGCCCATTCGCCGGCGAAGCCGCGCGAGGTCGCGAGCGCCACCCGGTTGCGCTGCCAGCCGGCCTCGGCGCCTTCGCTGTTGGTGACGCCGCGTACCGCGAGCGCCGCCTCCTCGGCCATCGCAGCGCGCGTCACCAGCGCGTCGGCGGAGGGTTCGTTGCTGTCCTCGAGGTCCAGTGCCGCCATGGAGATCGGCGCAGCTTCGGGGATGGCGGCGAAGGGGTCTTCGGGCACCACGCGCGCCATCGCGACGGCACGTTCGGCGAGTGCGGCGAAACCTGCCGGGTCGGAGCGCGTGGATGAGACGCTGGCACTGCGCGCGCCCACAAAAACCCGCAGGCCGAGATCCAGCGATTCCGCGCGTTCGAGGTGCTCAAGCTTGCCCAGGCGCCGTTGCACCGACAGCGACGCGCTCTCCACCAACAGCGCATCCGCGGCATCCGCGCCGGCGCGGCGCGCGGCATCGACCAGGGCGGCGAGACGATCCAGCCGGTTCATGCCGCGAGCTTCTCGGCGATATGGGCCAGGCCCGGCACCTGATCCGCCGGACCCATGGTGGCGAGCGTGGGCGTGCCGCGGAACAGTTTCGCGGCCAGGCCCTGCACGTCATCGATGGTGACGGCGGCGATCTTGGCCTTGGTCTCCTCGGTCGGGATCACGCGGCCATGGACCTGGAGTTGCCGGGCCAGCTGTTCGCAGCGCGAGCCTGTGGATTCGAGCGACATCAGCAGCGATGCGCGCAGCTGTGCCTTGGCGCGTGCGAGTTCATCGGCGGTGATGTCGTGCTGCACGCGGCGCAACTCGTGGAGCGTCACGGGGATAAGTTCGGCCGCCTCCTTCTCGCCGGTGCCGGCATAGATGGCAAAGAGGCCGGAATCCTCGAAGGGCTGGGCGTAGGAGTAGATGGAATAGACCAGGCCACGCTTCTCGCGGATTTCCTGGAACAGGCGCGAGGACATGCCGCCACCCAGGATGGTCGAGAGCAGCATCAGCGTGTGGCTGTGCTGGTGGCGGAAGGGCAGTGCCTCGAAGCCGAGGACCAGGTGCACCTGGTCGAGGTCGCGCGCCTCGCGGAACTCGCCGCCCGAGTAGCGCGCGGCTTCGGCGCTGTCGGGCGACGCGATCGGCAGGTCCGCGAAATGGCGGCGCGCCAGTTCCACAACATCATCGTGCTGCACGGCGCCGGCGGCGGCGACGACCATGTTCGCGGGGCCGTAGTTGCGCCGCATATAGCCCGTCAGAGCATCGCGCGGCATCGCCTTGATGATGTCCTCGGTACCGAGAGTGGGGCGGCCCATCGGTTGCGTCGCGTAGGCCGTGCTTTGGAAATGGTCGAACACGATGTCATCCGGCGTGTCATTCGCCTGGCCGATTTCCTGCAGGATCACGCCGCGTTCGCGTTCCAGCTCTTCGGGAATGAAGGTGGAATGGCATAGGATGTCGCCGATGATGTCGGCCGCCAGCGCCACATCCTCCTTGAGCACCTTGCAGTAATAGGCGGTGTTTTCGCGCGCGGTGTAGGCGTTCATCTGACCACCCACGTCTTCCATCTCACGCGCGATCGCCGCCGCGTCACGCTTCGTGGTCCCCTTGAAGGCCATGTGTTCGAGGAAGTGGGAGGCGCCGTTCTCGGCCGCCGTCTCATGCCGCGTGCCGGCGGCGATATAGGCGCCGAAGGAGATGGTCTCCACGCGCGGCATCGCCTCGGTGACGATGGTCAGGCCGGAGTCGAGGCGGGTGACGCGGATCGGTTCTTCAGACATGCATTTCCTGACGAAGTCGCAGTGCGAGGACGGGATCGTCCGTGGTGATCGATGAAGGTGCCA
>JAPLOK010000173.1 GCA_026400775.1 Alphaproteobacteria bacterium
CAGGCGCGCTTATGCGTCCAGCGCACGAACAGCCGGTGGATCGTCTGCCACTTGCCGAACACCGCCGGCAATTCGCGCCAGGGCTTGTCGGAACAGGCCGCGTGGAAGCAGGCATCGAGCGCCGTGCGCGGGCAGGCCAAAGGGCGCCCGCGATCGGGGTGCAGCCAGGCGAAGATGAACTGCACATCATCCCATTCATCATCGGTCATCGGCCGCCAGGGGTGCGGCTTGTGGAGCCGGGCGGTGACGCCGTGGGGGGTGGCGCGGAAGGGAGGGATGCGGGGCATGGCCGCATCATGGGCCATTATTCCTAGGATTACTAGCCTTTTCTACGGTGGGCCGTGCCACCGCAAAGACTGGGCTGATCATGTTCACGTGAAGCCACTCCCGCAGTTTATGGTTGACTTCCTATGCCCAAGCTGCGCCTGTGGACCCGCGCCCCAGGCGCTTGCCCTACCTTGCCGTGCCCACCACGATGCTGTCTCAGCACCGCCGGACGCCTTCAAGAAGTCCGGCCGGCCCAGTGGTGCAGCATGGCGCGATCCTCGCGCCGTGACACACGATCAAGGAGACACACGGTATGGCCAGCGGCACCGTGAAATGGTTCAACGCCACCAAGGGCTACGGCTTCATCGCCCCGGCTGAAGGCGGTTCGGATGTGTTCGTTCACATCACCGCCGTGCAGGCGGCCGGCCTGCAAGGCCTCAAGGATGGCCAGTCCATCAATTTCGAAGTGCAGGAACAGCGCGGCAAGCTCTCCGCGGTGAACCTGAAGGTCTGAGGACCCTCGCATCGGATGCTTCAAGGCGCTTGCGCCGAAGAGGCTGAATCCGATGCGCAAACATCCCGCGCGTGGGGTGATCAATCCCACGCGCCCCCTTCCGGGTCGCGGCTCAGCCGCCCATCACCCAGTCCTGGAACAGCGCCAGGTCGATATTGCCCCCGCACAGGATGGCCGCAACCGCGCGCCCCTGCCAGCGCGCACGCTCCTGCATCAAGGCCGCCAAGGGCGCCGCCCCCGCCCCTTCCGCCAGATTATGCGTATCCGTCCAATAGGCGCGGATGGCGCCGCGCACCTCGTCATCGCTCACCGTCACGATGCGCGCCGCCCCCTTCAGAATGATGGCCAGCGCCCCGGCATCGGGCTGGCGGGTCGCCATGCCATCGGCCAGCGTATCGGCGCGTTCGGTCTGCACCACATGTCCCGCCGCGAAGGACAGCGCATAGGATGGCGCACCCACCGACTGCACGCCGATCACCTGCGTGGAAAGCCCCAGCAGGTCGCGCGCCATGATGCAGCCGCAGATGCCCGAACCCAGCCCCACAGGAACATACAGCGCCTCCAGCCCCGGCTCGGCGCGCAGCAGCTCCAGCGCATAGGTGGCAACCCCGCGCACCAGGTCCGGCGCGAAGGAGGGGGCGAATTCCAGCCCCTGTTCCGCGGCCATGCGGGCTGCGAAGGCGCGCGCGGCGTCGAAATCAGCGCCATGCTCGATCAGCGTGGCACCCTGCGCGCGCATCGCGGCGTTCTTCTCGGTGCTGTTGCCGCGCGGAACCACGATCGTCACCGGCACGCGATGCCGCGCGCCCGCCCAGGCGAGGGACTGCCCATGATTGCCGCGAGTGGCCGAGATCACGCCGCGCACCCCCGGCCGTTCGCGCGCCAGCCGGTCCATATAGGCGATGCCGCCACGGACCTTGAAGGCGCCGGTCGGCGTGTGGTTCTCGTGCTTGACCACCACATCAACGCCGGTGCGCGCGGCCAGCAGCGGCCAGCGATGCTGCGGTGTTGCCGGCATGTGCCGGTGCACCAGGGTGGCGGTGGCTTCGAGTTCGGGCAGGGTGAACATGCCCTTCTTTAGGGCCGGATGCGTCGAGGTGAAATCACCGAAAACGCTGAATCCCGCTCTCGACGCTGCGCACGGCCAGCCTGCCTGAACGGATGAGGGCGCCGCATGGTCCGGCGGGCCACGACCCAGCTCTTCGACAAGTGCTTGATTTGTTGAAGGCATGAACTGTCACCGGACCATCATTGTCCTGTCACAGGCACAGGTTAACAGCTCGTCATGCCGGATATTACCCTGCGGATCGACGATGTCGCCGTCACCTACCCTAACGGCACTGTCGCATTGCGGCCGACGCGGCTGACCATCGCCGCCGGCGCCTTCACAGTGCTGCTCGGCCCCTCTGGCGCTGGCAAATCCACCCTGTTGCGCAGCCTGAACGGCCTGGTCCGCCCCACCCAGGGCCAGGTTCTGGACGCCGGCGGCAACCCCATCCTGCGCGCGCTTCGCGCCCATCGTCGCCGCACCGGCATGGTGTTCCAGCAGCACCAGTTGATAGGGCGGATGACGGCGCTGGCCAATGTCATGACCGGCCGCCTGGGCTACCATTCGGGCCTGCGCAGCCTCTGGCCGCTGTCGCGCGCCGAGAAGCACCTGGCGCTGGAAGCGCTGGACCGCGTGGGCCTGCTGGACCGTGCCCTGCATCGCGCCGACCAGCTCTCCGGCGGGCAGCAGCAGCGGGTGGGCATCGCCCGCGCGCTCGCGCAGCAGCCGCGGCTGATCCTGGCCGACGAGCCGGTCGCCAGCCTCGACCCCGCCACCGCCGCGCGCGTGCTGGAATTGCTGCACGGCATCTGCATCGCCGATGGCATCAGCGCCGTCGTCTCACTGCACCAGATCGAATTCGCCCGCCGCTTCGCCGACCGCATCATCGGGCTCGCCGGCGGTGAGGTGGTCTTCGACGGCCCGCCCACTGCGCTCGATGACGACGCAATCGCCCGCATCTACGGCGCCGCAGCACTCTCGCCCCAAGCCCCCGAGGAGATTTTCGCATGAACCGCCGCCTGGCCCTGACCGCCCTCGCCACCCTGCCGGTTGCCGCCCTCGCGCAGGGCGCCGACCCGCGCCGCATCCGCGTGGCCCTGCTGCCCGACGAGAACGCGGCCACCATCATCCAGAACGCGCAGCCGATTATTCCTCGATGATCGAGGCGATGCGCTTCGGCCGCATCGAGATCGCTTATTTCGGCCCCTTCTCCTATGTGCTCGCCCGCTCCCGTGCGCCGCAGATCGAGCCTTTCGCCGTCGGCATCGAGCGCGGCAGCCCGACCTACAACTCGGTGGTGATCGCCACCGCCGGCGGTCCGGTGCGCGCGCTGGAAGACATTCGCGGCCGCCCCTTCGGCTTCGGCGACCAGGCCAGCACCAGCGCGCATCTGGTGCCGCGCGCGATGATCCTGCAACGCGCGCAATTGGCCGGCGGCCGCGATTACCGCGTGGTGCATCTGGGCACGCATGACGGCGTGGCGCGCGCGGTGCAGAACGGCCAGGTGCCGGCCGGCGCGCTGTCCAAGCCCATCCTGGACAATCTGGTCCGCCGCGGCACCGTCGATGCCGCGCGCATCACCGAGGTCACGCAATCCGACCCAATCCCCAACTACCCGATGGTGATGCAGGGCAACCTGGCCGAGCCGCTGAAGGCGCTCATCCGCGGCGCCTTCCTGGAACTGCGCGACCCCGAAATCCTGCGCGCCTTCCGCGTCGAAGGCTTCGCGCCCACCACCGACGAGGCCTACAACGTGCTGCGCGACACCGCGCGCCTGCTGGAACTGGACCTCAACCAGATGCGCGGCTGATGGAGGCCATTCTTCGCGCCGAAGCCGCCGCCCGCCATCGCACGGCGCTCTCCGCGCTGGCGGTGGTCGTGGTCTGCCTGGCCGCCCTGGGCCTGACCGGCTTCTTCGACGCCCAGCGCTTCGCCGAGGGCATTCCCGCCCTGGTCCAGCTGACCGACGAAATGATCCCGCCCGATTTCACCCGCTGGCGCTTCTGGCTTCGGCCCCTGCTGGACACGCTGGCCATGTCCATCGCCGGCACCGCCTTGGCGGTCGTGCTGTCTCTGCCGCTGGCGCTGCTGGCGGCGCCCAATATCTCGCCGCACCCGCTGCTGCTGGCCGCGGCGCGCATGCTGCTCTCCGCGCTGCGCTCGGTGCCCGAGATCATCATGGGCATCATCTTCGTGGCCGCGGTGGGCTTCGGCGCCCTGCCCGGCGTGCTCGCACTCGCGCTGCATTCCGTCGGCATGGTCGGCAAGTTCTACGCCGAAGCCATCGAGCACGCCGACCCCATGCCCATCGAGGCCGCGCGCGCCGCCGGTGCCTCGCCCTTGCAGGTGGTGACGCACGCCGTGCTGCCGCAGGTGCTGCCGCAGCTCGCGGATGTGACCATCTACCGCTGGGAATACCATTTCCGCGCCTCGGCCGTGCTCGGCATCGTGGGCGCCGGCGGCATCGGCTTCGAGCTGATCGCGGCCTTGCGGCTGATCGACTATGCGCAGGTCTCGGCCATCCTGCTCGCCATCCTGGCCTGCGTGGTGGTGGTGGATGCGCTGGGCTCGGCACTGCGCAAGCGACTGAAGTGACAGCGCGCATCCTCTGCACCGCGCGTATCTTCCCGGCGACGCGCGCGGTGCTGGCGCCGCTCGGCACGCTCGACCACCCGGCCACCGACGAACCCTGGTGCGATACCACGCTGCGCGCCCGGCTGCGCGACGCCGAGGCGGTGATGGCCTTCATGACCGACCGCGTGGACCAGGCCTTCCTGGACGCGGCACCCCGCCTGCGCATCCTGGCCTGCGCGCTGAAGGGCTATGACAATATCGATGTCGCCGCGGCGCAGGCGCGCGGCGTGCAGGTCTCCATCGTGCCCGACCTGCTGACCGCGCCCACCGCCGAACTGGCCATCGCGCTGACACTGGGCCTGGCGCGGCATCTGCGCGCGGGCGATGCCGCGGTGCGCGCGGGCTTCGCCGGCTGGCGGCCCAGCCTTTATGGGCTGGGGCTGGACGGCGCGCTGGTCGCCATCCTGGGCCTGGGGCGGCTGGGCAGCGCCATCGCGCAACGCCTCTCTGGCTTCGGCTGCCGGCTGGTCGGCGTGGATGCGGCGCAGGACGCGCCGGGCGTGCGGCGCCTGCCGCTGGAAGCAGCCCTGCTCGGCGCCGATGTGGTGATCAACGCCCTGCCGTTGACGCCCGCCACCCGCGGCCTGATCGGCGCCGAGGAATTGGCTTTGCTGCCGTCGCATGCGCTGCTGGTCAATATCGGCCGTGGCTCCACCCTGCGCGAGACGGCCGTACTGGACGCGCTGCAGGCCGATCGGCTGGGCGGCTATGCCGCCGATGTCTTCGAGATGGAGGACTGGGCGTTGCCCGACCGCCCGCGCGCCATCGCACCCGGCCTGCTCGCGCATCCGCGCACGCTGTTCTCGCCGCATCTGGGCAGCGCCACCGTCACCGCGCGCCTGGCCATCGAGGCGCGGGCCGCGGCCAATATCATCGATGTGCTGGAGGGCCGGCCAGCGCGGGATGCGCTGGCCACAGGCTAAAGATTGCGCCGCGCCTGCCGCAGCGTCGGCAGCCCGATCCCGGTCGCATCGAAGCCGCCATCCACCGCGATGATCTGCCCGGTGATGTAGCTCGCACGGTCCGAGCATAGGAACACGATGGTCTCGGCCAGTTCACTCTCCAGGCCATAGCGGTTCAGCGGCATATGGTCATGGTAGTCGGCACGGATTTCGGGCGTGTGCACGGCCTTGGCCATGGCGGTGTCCACCGGGCCCGGGGCCACCGCATTCACCCGGATGCCAAGCCCGCCCAGTTCCACCGCCTGCTGCTTGGTCAGATGCGCCAGCCCCGCCTTGGACGTGCCATAGGCCACCCGCAGCGTCGACGCCCGCAGGCCGGAGATAGAGGTGATGTTCACCACCGCCCCGCCCCCGCCCTCGGCCATCACCGATGCCGCGGCCTGGGTGCACAAGAAGGGGCCGGTCAGGTTCACCGCCAGCACGCGGTTCCAGTCCTCCAGCGTCGTCTCGAGCAAGGGTTTGAACACGGCAATGCCGGCATTGTTCACCAGCGCGTCGATCCGCCCCCAGCGGGCCACCACCGCTTGGATCGCGGCCTGGACGGAGGCCGCGTCCGAGACATCGCAGGCCAGCGCCAGCGTGGCGTCGGGCGCGGCCAGTTCGGCCATGGCGGCGTCCAGCGGCTGGACATCCAGCAGGGCTGCGCGGAATCCCTCGGCCAGAAAGCGCCGCGCGGTGGCAAGCCCGATGCCGCGCGCCGCACCGGTGATGATCGCGACCTTGTCCATGTCAGCGATGCTGCAACTCCTCGGGCGTCGCGGCAATGGCAAGCCCCTCACGCGCGGTCAGCACGGCAAAGGGCACGGCCAGCAGCAGCGGCCCGGCCCAGGGCAGCAGCCAGACCCAGGCGGCCGCAGGCACCAGCGCGAAACAGGCCAGACCCAGCAGCAGATGCGGCCATAGCAGCCCCAGCGCGGCGCCCCAGCCCAGGTCACGCGCGGCGCGGTTCTGCGCCCCCCAGCCGGCGGCGCGGCGGAAGGGCAGCAGCGCCAGGAAGATCGCCTTGTCCAGGAAGGACAATGCTTCCAGCACCAGGCCGAACAGGATTTCCAGGCCCGCCCCGCGCGCGAAGACCGCCCGCCCGCCATAGCGCGCGGCCAGCCCCGGTTGCAGCAGCACCTGCGCATAGCCCACGAGCTTGGGTGCGTTCTGCGCCCCCCAGGCGGCCAGCATGGCGGCCGCCAGGAAGGCGCTGTCGGTGCCCGCGCCGCCGCCGCTGGCCGCGTTCATCACGCAGGCCAGCAGCAGCAGCGCCCAGAAGGGGGCGGCCAGGAACAGCAGCATCGCCTGCGCCAATTGCCAGCGGCCCATCCAGGTCAGCCCCGGCAGCCGCAGCAGTGCGAGGTATTGCATGTTGCCCGCGCCCCAGCGGCGGTCCCGCGCGATGAATTCGGGCAGCGCGGGCGGGTTGCCGGACAGGCTGCCCGCTTCATCGGGCAGCACCATCACCT
>JAPLOK010000253.1 GCA_026400775.1 Alphaproteobacteria bacterium
ACCGGGTGTTTCGCGACCACGACGATATCACAGGCCACTGCTGCTATTTCTGGAACCGTCTCGTCGATCAGCCCTGGCGCATCATCTCCATCGGCATGCGCGACTGGGCGCATCGGTACTGATCAGTGGGAATTGGTATTATTCGGCAGGTCGAAGCAGCCCTGAGCCCGGACGATCAAGCGTTGAAACCTGCCACCCGCGCGGTGAGGAATTCTTGATCTGTTGTTGTGGTGGGCCGCATTAACTCGAGAAAATCTCCATGCGCGCCATCGCCTTCGCCATCACGCTGTTGCTGTCCATGCAGAGCGCGTTCGCACAGGCCGAACGCCGGGAAGTGACCATCGAGAATGCCTGAAAGCAACCTATTCGCATTCCGCTGTTGCTGGCCGATCGCCCCAATGACCACCGGACCTATGGCTGGTACGTCAGCCAGCCTGGCCGCGGCCCGACAACGCTCAATGATGGCGGCGGGCGGCTTGGCAGTCTGACCAATCACGGCATCTTCTATTGCGCCGAGGGTGTGCATTTCCGCCAGGTCTGGGAAGGCACGGAGGCCTTCTGGATTTTCAACGGCGTGCGCTACGGCATGCGGCGTGCCAGCCCAACGATGCAGCAGGGGCGGCTCGCGATCAGGCTGTGCTGAGGCGCAGCCTTATCGCCTGAACAGCCGCTTCACCCAGCCGAACAGGCTGCCACGCCCGATCAGCTTCTGATGGCTGACATGCGGCCGGCGCGCAGGCGGCGGCAGCGCACTGGCCACGGTATGGCGACGCGCATCGCCGGCCTCGACCAGCCTTGCCTCCAGGCTCAGCACCTGACGAACGGATTCAGGCAGCGTGTCCTGCGCCATGGTCTCGATCGCGTCCTGGGCGGTATCCCAGGCCTCGGCACGGCGAAGCGCGTCGATCACGCGCAAGCGTTGCTCGGCGTCCAGCGGCGGGCCGCTGCGCCACAGCGCCACCGCCTCCATGCGCCAGGCGCGCGCCAGGTCGCCGCGGTTCAAATCATCGGCGGTCCAGGCCGCCTGCAGCATGGCCTCGGCGGCCTCGTGCATGGCGCCGGTCTCCTCCAGGACATGAGCCCAGGCCAGGAAGCGGCGCGAGAGCGCGGGTGTGGCGGCATCATTGATCAACGCGCGGAAGGGGGCGGCGGCGACGACCCGCGGGGCGGAAGGCCGGGCCTCACGGATATCGGGCGCCGCATAGCCGCAGCGCGGGCATTGCTGCAGCCAATGGCAGATCGAACTGCGCAGCGGCTCGCCCGGGCGCAGGTCAAGGTCCGGCGCCTGTTCCGGGGCGGTGGCGCGGAACAGGGGCTGGCGGCTCTCGGCCGAGCAGACGGCGCAGGTCGCCATGCCGGGGGCGGTGCCGCGTGCCGTGCTGCCTTGCGGGGTTGCGTTGTTGGCCATGCGAAGCGATCAGGATAGGCCGGGGGCGCCCGGCCTGAAAGGGTCAATTTAACCCTCGGTTGGATGTTGAAACCCTGGCCGCGCCGAAGGATAAAGCCGTATGCCCCGCGGCGACCTTTTTCCCGATATCGCGCCCTTCGAAACCGGCTTCCTGCCGCTGTCCGACGGGCATTCCATGTATTGGGAGCAGGTGGGCAACCCCAATGGGGAGCCTGTGCTGTTCCTGCATGGCGGCCCTGGCGCGGGGGCGGGGGCTGTGCATCGGCGCTTCTTCGACCCCGGCCATTGGCGGCTGGTGATCTTCGACCAGCGCGGGGCGGGCCGTTCCAAGCCCTTGGGCGAATTGCGCGCCAACACCACGCCGCACCTGGTCGAGGATATCGAGGTGCTGCGCAATTTCCTTGGCATCCCGAAATGGCTGCTGTTCGGCGGCTCCTGGGGCTCCACCCTCGCGCTCGCCTATGCGCAGGCCCACCCCGAGCGCGTCATCGGCGCGGTGCTGCGCGGCGTGTTCCTGGGCCGCGACGAGGAGGTGGAATGGTTCCTCTACGGGTTGCGCCGCATCTTCCCCGATGCCTGGGCGCAGTTTGCCGAACACATCCCCGAGGCCGAGCGCGGTGACCTGCTGAGCGCCTACCTCAAGCGCCTGACCGACCCCGACCCGATGGTGCATCTGCCCGCAGCCCGCGTCTGGTCGGCCTATGAGGGCAATTGCTCCACCCTGCTGCCCAGCCCCGATACGGTGGCGAGCTTCGCGCAGGACCGCACGGCACTCGGCCTGGCGCGGATCGAGGCGCATTACTTCGCGCATAAGCTGTTCCTGCGCCCGGGCGGGTTGCTCGCGGGCATGCACCGCATCGGCAATGTCCCGGCCGAGATCATCCAGGGCCGCTACGACATGGTCTGCCCGGCCGAGACGTCGTTCGACCTGGCCAATGCCTGGCCGCGGGCGCGGCTGACAATCGTACCCGATGCCGGGCATTCGGCGCTCGAGCCGGGTGTGCGCACGGCGCTGGTCTCGGCGGTCGAACGCTTCCGCAGGCGTTGATGCGCCTGTTCGAATTGCTGGATGCGGCGGGCATCGCGCATCGCACGCTGGAGCACCAGCCGGTGTTCACCGTGGCCCAGAGCGAGTTGATCCGCCACAGCATGCCAGGGCTGCATTGCAAGAACCTGTTCCTGCGGCCGGCCAAGGGCGAGCACCCCTTCTGCCTGGCCACGCTGAAGGAGGACCGGGTGGTCTCGGTCAATGCGCTGGCCCGCGCGGCGGGCTGGCCGCGGGTATCGATGGCCAGCGCCGAGGAATTGCGCGCCTTGCTGGGTGTGGAAGCGGGTTCGGTCACGCCTCTGTCGCTGGTCAATGCCGCACCCGGCTCGGTCAGCTTCGTGATCGACGCGGCGATCGCGGAGGGCGACATGCCGCTCTGGTCGCACCCGCTGCGCAACAGCGCCAGCACGGCCATTCTGCCCGGGGAATTGCGGCGCTTCCTGGAAGGCTTGGGCCACCAGGTGCAGGTGGTGGCGCTGTAGAACTACCCGCCAAGCGCGCGCAGCACGATGCCCTCGGTGAGGATCTGCGGCAGCAGCACGGGCGCCGCACCGGGGACGAGGTAGAGGTAGAGCGGCACGCCCTCCCGCGCGTGTTCACGCAGCAGCGCGGTGATGGCGGCATCGCCCCGCGTCCAGTCGCCCACCAGAAATGCCACATTGCGGACGGCAAAGGCGGCGCGGGTGGCCTCGGTGTCGAGTGCGACGCGTTCATTCACCTTGCAGGTGATGCACCAGGCGGCGGTGAGGTTGACGAAGACCGGGCGGCCATCTGCGTGCAATTCCGACACGCGCGCGGCGGACCAGGCTTCGTGGGTGGTGCTGTTTGCGGCGGGTGCGGGCGCGGAGCCGATGCCGGGCAGCAGCGCCAGCGCGCCGACCAGGGCGACCAATGCCGCGCCTCGGCCCAGCTTGCCACCGGCCGATTGCGCGGCGCCCAAGGCCCAGGCCGCAAAGCCCACCAGCACCGCGCCGCCCAGGCCGAGCGCTACGCCATCCGCGCCCGAAAGCTCCGCCAGCACCCAGACCAGCCAGGCGGCCGCACCATACATAGGGAAGGCCAGCGCCTGGCGCAGACGCTCCATCCAGGCGCCGGGGCGGGGCAGCGCGCGGGCGGCGCCGGGCGCTGCCGCCAGCAACAGCCAGGGCAGCGCCATGCCGACGCCGAGTGCGGCGAAGACCGCGAGCGTCGCCGCTGGCGACATGGCCATGGCGGCACCCAGCGCCGCTGCCATGAAGGGCGCGGTGCAGGGGGTGGCGACCACCACCGCCAGAAGGCCAGTGCCGAAGGCGCTGGCCTGGCCCGACATGGCCGGCCCGCGCAGGACAAAAACGCCGGAGAGGTTCAGCCCCACTGCCAGCATCAGCCAGGCCATGGCCGCGACGAAGATGGGCTGCGTGAACTGGAACCCCCAGCCCGCCATGCTGCCTGCCGCGCGCAGCCCGACCATGGCGGCGCCGATCAGGATGAAGGCCACCAGCACGCCGGCGGCGTAGAGGGCGGCATGGGTGCGGATCTCGGCCCGCGCGGCGCCTGCCATGCGCGCCAGCCCCACGGCCTTCATCGCCAGGACGGGGAAGACGCAGGGCATCAGGTTCAGCAACAACCCGCCGAGGGCTGCCAGCAGGGCGGCTTGCCACCAGGGCAGCGCCGGGGCTGTCGCGGGCATCACGCCGGGGGTGACTGACACCGTGTAGCCGGCGCGGATGCCTTGGGCGTCGGTGATGGCAATGATGCCTTCGATCTGGGCGGGGGGCGCGGCCAGGGTTTGCAGCGGCAGGACGAGGCGGTTGTCGCGCAGCGTCGTGGGCTGGGGGGCGGTATTGTCCAGCCAGGCTTGGGTGCTTGGGAAGAAGAAGGCCTCGCGGATGCTGCCGGGGGGCAGGCCTGAGAACTCGATCGCGCCGCGCGCGCCCTGGAAGCCGGCGCGGGTGGCGAAGGGGGAGGGGCGCGGCAGCGCGGCCTCTGCGGCTTCGAAGCGGGCGGCGGTGGTGCTGGGGCGGGCGGTGGCTTCGACCGGCAGGGTCAGGGTGAAGCGCGCTTCCTCGGGGATGCAGATATCGGCGCAGATCAGCCAGGTGGCGTCGGCGGTGATGGTGAAGGGGCCGCGCGCGTCGGCCGGCGGCGTGATGCTGGCCAGCAGGGTCAGCGACTGGGTGTAGCCGAAATTGACCAGCGGGCCGTAGGGGATGCGGCTGGGGGTGGGAAATTGCAGGGGGGTGGCGCTGGCGCCCTCGGGCAGGGTCCAGGTGATCTCGGGCGCGCCGCCGGCATCGCCGGGGTTGGTCCAGTAGGTGTGCCAGCCGCGCGCCATGGTCAGGTCCAGTGCCAGGCGGAAAGGCTGGCCGGGGGCGATCGCGGCGACGTACGACAACAGGGTGACGGTGCTGCGCGGCGTCGTGGCAGGCTGCGCGGGCGACGGCGCGGTGGTTTGCGCGGCGGCGGCACCGGTCAGCAGCAGCAGGATGGCGAGGAGCGCGCGCATTCCGGATAGATGGACCCGCACCACCCCCCATGACAAGCGCCGCGCGCCGCGCGATACGCAGGCCATGAGCAAGGCATTGCAACCGGTGCGCGGCACGCGCGATCTCATTGGCGCCGAGGCACGGCTGCACCAGGCGGTGGGCGACACCGCGCGGCGCATCGCAGGGCTCTATGGCTTCGAGGAATGGTTTACGCCGATCTTCGAGGATACCCGGGTTTTTGCGCGCGGCTTGGGCGAGACCTCGGATGTTGTCTCGAAGGAAATGTACACTTTTGAGGACCGGGGCGGCGAAAGCCTGACCCTGCGCCCCGAAAACACCGCCGGTGTCTGCCGCGCGCTGGTCACCAACGGGCTGACGCAGAGCCTGCCGCAGAAGGTGTTCTATAACGGCCCGATGTTTCGCTATGAGCGGCCGCAGAAGGGGCGCTACCGGCAATTCTACCAGATCGGGATGGAGGTGCTGGGCAGCGCCGAACCGCTCTCGGACGCCGAGGTGATCGCGGCGGGGTGGCACATCATCCAGTCGCTCGGCATCGCCGATGGCGTGGTGCTGGAGATCAACACGCTGGGCGATGCGGAAAGCCGCGATGCCTATCGGGCGGCGCTGGTGGCCTATTTCGGCGCGCATGAGGAGAAGCTCTCGGCCGATAGCCGGGTAAGGCTGGCCAAGAACCCGCTGCGCATCCTGGACAGCAAGGATGAGGGCGACAGGCGGCTTGTGGCGGCGGCACCCGTGATCACGGAGTTCCTGACGCCGGCGGCACGCGCGCATCATGAGGCGGTGCTGCGTCAATTGGCCGCCTTCGGCGTGCCGCTGCGCGAGAACCCGCGCATCGTGCGCGGCCTGGATTACTACAGCCACACCGCCTTCGAATTCGTGACCGACCGCCTGGGCGCGCAGGGCACGGTGATGGCGGGCGGCCGGTATAACGGCCTGGTGGAGGAGATGGGCGGGCCGGCCACGCCATCCGTGGGCTGGGCCGCGGGGATGGACAGGCTGGCGATGCTGATGGAGGCGGCAGGCGCCGCGCCGGCGGTGGTGCGGCCGGTGGCGGTGCTGCCGATGGATGAGGGCGCGGAGGCGCACGCGATCGAGGCGGCGCAGGCGCTGCGCCAGGCCGGCGAAACGGCCGTGATGGAGTATCGCGGCAACCTCAAGCGCCGCATGGAGCGGGCGAACAAGGCCGGGGCGCGCGCGGCGGTGCTGGTCGCGGCGGACGGCGCTTTGCAGTGGAAGGACCTGGTGACGGGCGAGCAGCGGGGCATCACGCTGGGTGATCTCGCCGGCGGTTGATGATGCGTGGGCCGGCGCTGGTCCCGCATGGGCAGGCCGAGGTTGCGTCCGGCCGGCG
Source organism: Alphaproteobacteria bacterium (assembly GCA_026400775.1). Taxonomy (GTDB): domain Bacteria; phylum Pseudomonadota; class Alphaproteobacteria; order Acetobacterales; family Acetobacteraceae; genus Rhodovarius. The sequence continues at coordinate 6,294 of JAPLOK010000253.1, forward strand.
GCGTTGCGGTCTTTGGTCGGCATCGCAAGCAGGCGCCAATCATGGACGCCGCAAAGCTGTTCCGAACCGGCTCCCGCATGCGGTGAGGATCGCTTCAACAGGCAGCAAGAGCATCAGAATAGGCGGCAGAGGTTCGGCGCATGAGTACCCGCTGAGGCCTGCCCTTGATTGAGATGCCAATTGATGGTGCCCCCAGCACAATCTGCCATCCAGCCTGATGCCGCGCCACATCGCACACACTGACGGAAAGGGCCGGCCCCTCCCGGAGCCGGCCCCTCCCAATCAACACTCACTCCAACTCAGTTCGCGCGCGGCCCTGCCACACTCCCCGGCTCGGCATCCGCACGCCGTTGCGGCGGCGGCAGCAGCTCCGGGTAATGCACCCGCATAGGCGCCCCATAAAGCGGCTCGTGAGCCCCCTGGTGGCAGGTCGTGCAGTTCACCTTCAGCGTGTCACCCATCGGGCCCAGGCGGTTCGGCGGGAAGCGGTCCCGCAGGGGTTCGATGTAGGTGTTGTTGATGTCCCGCACCATGCGGATGCCATGCCACGCCGTCAGTCGCTGCGGCGGGCTTTCCTCCCAATTCGAGAAGGCGCGGCTGTTGTGGCAGAAGGTGCAGTTCACGCCGAGCGATGTCGACATGTGCATCATCAGCCCGTAGTTCCACTCCGTCTGCTGGATGGATTGCCGGCTCTCAGCGCGCGGGTGCTGGTTGCGCCCCTGCATGCGGATTTCCTGATCGCCCATCAGATAGGGCGTGAAGGGATCCGACGGCAGCGAGGCCAGGCCCACATTGCGCCCGGGCCGGTTCTGCTCGCCCGATGCCACCGCCGCGAAGCCGCCACCGGCCGTATTCGGCACCGGCTGCGACCACACATAGGCCGGCACCGCCTGCCCGCGATGGCAGGTGTAGCAGGTCACGCCGGTTGCCCCGGTGTGCGCTTCCCATGTGCTGTTCAGCGACATCGTCATCTGCAGCATGCGGCGCGCCACATGCTTGGTGTAGATGTCATCCGAGGC
>JAPLOK010000350.1 GCA_026400775.1 Alphaproteobacteria bacterium
CTCGCCTGGCGGCTGGACAAGCTGCACCAGAGCATGGCCGGCGAGGTGCCGCATTTGAAGCTGCGCCCATCCGACTATATCCGCCGCAACATCTGGCTCAGCACCCAGCCGATCGAGGAGCCGGACCGCCCCGAACAGCTGGTGCAGCTGATGGAATGGATCGGCTGGGATCGGATCCTCTACGCCTCGGACTACCCGCATTGGGATTTCGACGATCCGCGCTTCGCCATCCCGGGCTTCCTGGGTGATGAACGCCGGGCTGCGATCTATGGCGGCAATGCCAAGGCGGTCTACGGGTGGTAGCGCATGTGGTGGCCCCCGCCGCCGCGATTCCGCCCGGCGCGCGGCATGTGACGGAAGCGGCCGGCAAGCGCATCGTCGTGTTCAACCTGGGCGGCGAGTTTTTCGCGCTGGCCGATCGCTGCCCGCACCAGGGCGGGCCGCTCTCGGCCGGGCCGGTGATGGGTGCGGTGCATAGCCACTGCCCCGGCGAATACGCCTATGACCGCCGCGGCGAAATCCTGCGCTGCCCCTGGCATGCCTGGGAATTCGACATCCGCACCGGGCGTTCGGTGTTCGATCCGAAGCGCATCAAGACCCGCGCCTATGACGCGCGCACCGCATGCGGCGCGGAATTGCAGGCCGAAACCTTCCCGGTGCGGGTGGAGGAACGCTACGTCGTGGTCGAGGTGTAGCGCGCGACCACGGCGGCCGCGGCCTCGCTCGGCAGGCCTTCCGGCGCGCGCAGCTGGGCCAGGGCTTCGCCGAAGCCTTCGCGCTGCGACACATCCCCCGCCAGCAACGGCGCCAGCGCCGCCGAGAGCCGTTCGGGCGTGCAATCCTCCTGCAAAAACTCCGGCACCACCGCGCGTTCGGCCAGCAGGTTCACCAGCGAGACGAAGGGCACCTGGATCATCCGCCGCACCATCCAGGCGGTGACCGGGTTCACCCGATAGGCCACCACATGCGGCAGCCCCGCCACCGCGCATTCCAGCGATGACGTGCCCGACTTGATCAGCCCCGCCGCGCAGGCGGCGAAGGCATCGTGCTTGTCCGCCACATCGCGCACCAGAATGGGCGGGCGCGCCCATTCGCGGGTGCCCTGCAGCACCGCCTCCTCCACCGGGCCGGCGAGTGCCACCACGGCGCGCGCACCCGGCAGCCGGGCCAGGGTTTCGCCGAACACCGGCAGCAGGCGTGACACTTCGGTGCGGCGGGAGCCTGGCATCACCATCAACAGCGTCTCGTCATCGGCCACGCAATGCCGCGCCCGGAAGCGCGCGGCATCACCCTGATCGGCGCCGCTTTCCAGCACCGGATGGCCCACGAAATCCACCGCCACGCCGGCGGCGGCGAGCACCGTGACCTCGAAGGGCAGCAGCGCCAGGATGCGGTCCACCTGGTCAGGCAGCCTCTTCGCGCGCCAGGGCTTCCAGGCCCAGACCTGGGGTGCCACGTAATGCACCACCGGAATGCCCAGCGCCTTGACCGGCGGTGCCACGCGCAGGGTGAAGCCCGGGCTGTCGATGGTGACAACGACGGCCGGGCGAAGGGCTGCGATATCGGCCACGGTTTCGCGGATGCGCCGCTTCAGGCGGAACACCTTGGGCAGCACTTCCAGCAGCCCCATCAGCGCCAATTCGCGCATCGGGAAGAGGCTCTCGAAGCCCTGCTCGGCCATGCGCGCGCCGCCGACGCCCGCGAAGCGCAGCGTCGCATCGCGCGCGCGCAGGGCCGCCATCAACCGCGCGCCCAGCACATCGCCGCTGGCCTCGCCCGCGATGATGTAGACAAGGCTCATGCGTAGTCCGCCGGGCGCACCGGCGGCAGCGGGCCGCGTGGCCAGTCGCGGTGGTTCAGCACCCCGCCATGCTCGCGCACATGCGCGATCATGGCGGCATCGACCTCGGCGAAGACCCAGCCCGGCGCATCGGGCGCGGCCTCGGCCAGCACGCCGTCATCGGGGAAGCCCCGATCGGCCGGGCCGTAGATGCCCGCGCGGCCGTGGTTCGTGTCCAGCGCGGCGGAGAAGGGTGCAACGCCCACCATGGGGGCGACCGCGACAATGCACTGGTTCTCAATGGCGCGCGCGCGGGCGCAGAGCGTCACGCGCGTCGCACCCGCGGGCGTGTCGGTGCAGGCGGGCACCAGCACCAGCCAGGCCCCGGCCTCCACCTGCATGCGCACATGCTTGGGGAATTCGGTATCATAGCAGATGGAGATGCCGATCCGCCCCCAGGGCGTGTCGAAGACCTGCGGCGGCGCCCCGCGCGAGACGCCCCAGCGCTCGCGCTCAAAGCGGGTCATCTGCCACTTGTCCTGGAAGGCCAGGCTGCCATCGGGGCGGATCAGCGGCGCGCGGTTCACCACCAGCCCGCCCATCGCCATGGGCAGGGTGCCGGGTTGCAGCCAGACCTGGTGGCGGCGCGCTGCGGCGCGCATCTGTTCCAGCACGGCATCGGCGCGCTCGACCATCAGGCGCAGTTCGGTGGCCTCGTCACTGCTTTGCGCCAGTTCCATGCAGGCATATTCGGGCATCAGCAGCAGATCGGCGCCCTGCGCAAGGCTGATCCAGTGGTCGAGCTTGGCGGCCAGATCCCGCGTGGGTTCCACCGGCCAGGCGAGGGTGGCGAGCTTCACAGCGCGCGCATCCAGAAGGAGAGGCAGTGCGGCGTCTCGCGCCCGCCCTCGCCAGGTTCAGCCCAGTGGAAGATGCAGGAGATGTCGGGCCTCGGGGTATAGCCGCGCTTGCGCCAGAAGGCGTCGAGCGGGGTGTAGCCGGCGGGCCGGCGCGGATCCTGCGGGTTGCGCACCACGGCGCAGAAGGCCGCGTGGTGCAGGCCCAGATTGCGCGCATGCGCCTCGCGCGCGGCGAAGAATCGCACGCCGATGCCCTGGCCGCGCAGCCCCGCGCGCAGCACGCTTTCGCCGAAATAGCAGATGTCGGCGGGGTCGAGCCCGGCGCGGCGCAGCGCCTCGCGCACCGGGGCCGAGGCTTCGGCCGCGGGCTGGCAGGTGGCGGCACCCACCACCTCATCGCTCGCCAGCGCCAACGCCACGGCGGCACCGGGGCTCTGTGCGTAATGGCGCAGATAGCGTTCCTCGTAGCCGGGCTGCCCTTCATAAAGGTAGGGCCATGCGGCGAAAACCTCGACGCGCAGGCGGGCCACAGCGGCCAGATGCGGCGCCAGGGCATCGCCGGTGACGGTGGTGACCTCGATCTCTGTCATGGCACAGGGCATAAGCCCGCCATGGAACCCGTGGAAGCCCTGGGCGCGATCACCGGCCTGCTGACGACCGCCGCCTTCGTGCCACAAGTGCTGAAGACCTGGCGCACCCGTTCGGCCGAGGATTTCGCCCTGCCCATGCTGGCAATGTTCGTGGCTGGTGTGGCGTTGTGGCTGCTCTATGGCATCTGGAAGGGCGCGGCCTCGGTGATCGCGGCCAATGCGGTCACGCTGGTGCTGGCGGGGTATATTCTCAGGGTGAAGCTCCGTAGAGCTGCTCCGGCGGAACCTCCGGCTGGGTGATCTCCGCCAGTTCGCCATCGCGCATCGCAAAAAAGAAGCATGAACGCCGCCCGGTGTGGCAGGCCACCCCGGTCTGGTCCACCAGCGCCAGCAGCGCATCGCCATCGCAATCCAGGCGCAGATCCACCAGCCGCTGCACCTGGCCGCTGCTCTCGCCCTTGCGCCACAGGCCCTTGCGTGAGCGGCTGTAGTAGCAGACGCGGCCGGTCAGCAGTGTCTCGGCCACGGCCTCGGCATTCATCCAGGCCATCATCAGCACCTCGCCCGTGTCATGCTGCTGGGCGATGCAGGGCACCAGGCCCTGGGCGTCGAAACGGATGGCATGCAGGAGGGGCGGCGCGGACATGGCCGTGCTATATCACGGCCATGCACGGATCGGCACATCACCACCACGCCCCGGATGACCTGCCCACGCAGCTGGACCGGGCGGCCGCGATCTGCGCCGCGCGCGGCGCGCAGCTTACGCCGCTGCGCCGCCAGGTGCTGGGGCTGGTGCTGGCCGCGGAACAGCCCATCGGCGCCTATGCGCTGCTCGAACGGCTGAAGACCGCGCGCGGGCCGGCGGCCCCGCCCACCATCTACCGCGCGCTGGATTTCCTGCTGGAACAGGGGCTGGTGCACAAGCTGGAACGGCTGAACAGCTTCACCGGCTGCGTCGCGGCGGGCCATTCGCATGCGCATCAGTTCCTGATCTGCACCCGCTGCGGCCAGGCGACCGAACTGCATGACCACGCTATCGAGCACGCCTTGCAGCACGCGGCGGAGCATGCCGGCTTCCGCCCCGAACGCATGACGGTGGAGATCGAGGGCCTCTGCGCCGCCTGCGCCGGCTGAGACTTGCGGCGGTGCCGGGCTTGCGGCATGGCCAGCGGCGGATCGGGGGTACGCATGGTCGTCAACAGCCTGCGCGATGCGCTGGTGGTCATTCCATCGCTGCACAAGCGCTGGTCGGGCATCAACAGCGTGATCTGGACCACGACGCCCGCCATCGCCGCCGCCATGCCCACCGCGGCCATCGGCTATCATTTCCCGCCCGGCATCACCCCCCTGCCCTTCGCGCAATTGCTGGCGAAGGGTTGGTCCCGCCCGGCCGGCGCGCGCCGGCGCGTGTGGCATGCGCGGCGCAACAACGACATGATCATCGGCGTGCTGCTGCGCGATGTGCTGCGCCAGCCCTGGGCGCTGGTCTTCACCCGCGAAGGGCGCGGCGCCTCCGGCCGCTTCACCCGCTTCCTGCTGGGGCGGATGGACCACATCATCGCGACCAGCCGCCCCGCCCTGCCGCGTGACGGGGAGCCGGCCAGCATCATCCCGCATGGGGTGGACATGGACCGCTTCCACCCCGCCCCTGACCGCGCGGCGGCCTGGGCCGAGACCGGCCTGCCGGGTACGCGCGGCATCGGCGTCTTCGGCCGCATCCGGCCCAACAAGGGCACCGACCTGTTCGTGGATGCGATGATCGCGCTGCTGCCGCATCACCCGGGCTGGACCGCCATCGTCACCGGCGAGGCGGTGGGCGAGGACAACCAGCGCTTCCTGGCCGCCATGCAGGCGCGCGTGGCGGCGGCCGGCCTGTCGGAGCGCATCCATTTCCTGGGGCTGCTGGAAGGCGCGCGCATGCCCGGGCTGTTCCGCGCCATCAGCGTCTATGTGGCGCCGCAACGCCGCGAGGAATTCGGCCTGACCCCGCTGGAGGCCATGGCCAGCGGCACCGCCGTGGTCGCCACGCGCACAGGTGCGGCGCCCGACCTGGTGCGCGATGGCACCACCGGCACGCTGATCGCCCCCGATGATGGCGCCGCGCTGCAGGCCGCGCTGGAACCCCTGCTGGCCGAGCCGGCGCGGGCCGAGGCGATGGGCGCCGAGGGGCGGCGCATCGCGCTCGCCGAACACAGCGCGGCGGCCGAGAACGCCGCCGTGGCCAATCTCTATCGCAGGCTCTCCGCATGAGGGAGATCGAGGTCGTCGCGCCCAATATCAAGCGCAACCAGACCGGGGTGACATCGACCATCATCGCAGCCGTCGGCGCGCAGGCCAGGCTGCGCAAGGTCGCGGCGCTGGGCCTCGGCCTGCCCGCGAGCCTGCCGCAGCTGCGCTGGGCCGACCTGCTGCGCGGCTGGTCCCGCCCGCCGGGCCTGTCGCACCGCATCTGGCATGCGCGCAGGCCCGATGAGATGGCCGTAGGCCTGGTGCTGCGCGATGTGCTGCGCCAGCCCTGGAAGCTGGTCTTCACCAGCCATGACGCGCATGACCACCCGA